>JBIOVC010000628.1:0-5108 GCA_044867545.1 Hyphomicrobiaceae bacterium
CGCGGTCCGCCTCGTCGACAACATGCACTGGATGTCCGAGCTCGTGGACGCGATGAACAACCTCGGCTGGGACGTCTACTCGCTCGACCACGAGGACGGCATCGGTCAGTTCGAGATCGATTTCATCTACGCCGACATGCGCACCATGGCGGACCGCTTCGTGTTCTTCCGCATGATGGCGCACGAGATCGCGCGCCAGCACGGCTACTTCGCGAGCTTCATGCCGAAGCCCTACCCGGATCGCGCCGGCAGCGGCGCCCATTTCAACATGTCCTTCAAGGACGCCAGGAGCGGCAAGAACCTGTTTTTCGACGCTGCCGACAAGCGCGGCTGCAAACTCTCCAGGCTCGGCTACCACTTCATCGCCGGCGTGCTGAAGCACATGGGGGCGATCTGCGCGGTGATCGCGCCGACGGTGAACAGCTACAAGCGCCTGATCCTGCGCGGCAGCCAGTCGGGCTTCACCTGGGCACCGATCTTCGTGTGCTACGGCAACAACAACCGCACCAACACGCTGCGCATTCCGCTCGCCGGCGGCCGGGTCGAGCTGCGCGCCGCGGACGCCGCCTGCAACCCCTATCTCGGCGCCGCGATGGTGCTGGCCGCCGGGCTCGAGGGCATCGAGAAGCGGATGGATCCGGGCGAGCCGCACACCGAGAACATGTACGTCAAGTCCGACACGGAGCTGAAGAAGCTCGGCGTCGGCTATCTGCCGCGCACCATGGGCGAGGCGCTCGACGCGTTCGAGGCCGATCCGCTCGGCCGGCAGGTGTTCGGCGAGGCCATGTTCAAGGCCTGGCTCGACTACAAGCGCGACGAATGGATGAGCTACAACCACCACATCTCGGAGTGGGAAAAGTCGCGCTATCTCAAGATGTTCTAGGCATCGTCGGCAGGAGGACGGAACATGTTCTGGAAAAGCAAAGCCAAGAATGGCGAGGGCGAGAAGGTCGTCATCTTCTTCGCGTCCGACCTGCACGGCTCGAACGTCTGCTTCAAGAAATTCGTCAATGCGGTGCAGTTCTACGGCGCCAACGTGCTCTGCATGGGCGGCGACATGACCGGCAAGGCGGTCATGCCGATCTGCGAGCAGTCGGACGGGACCTTCCTCGCCTTCCAGGCGGGCTCCACCACGAAGCTCACCGGCAAGGCCGAGATCGACCAGTTCATCAAGCGGACCGGCGACATGGGCTTCTACCCGGCGGTGATGTCGGAGAACGAGTACCAGCGCCTCAGCGCCGACGAGCACATGCGCCACGAGCTGTTCAAGAAGCTCGTGCTCGAGCGCGTGCGCGAGTGGTGCGCCTTCGCCGAGCAGAAGCTCTCCGGCAAGGGCGTGCCCTTCGTCACCGCGCCCGGCAACGACGACTTCGAGGAGATCGACGACGTGCTGCGCGCGAGCCCGTCGGTCGACTTCCGCGAGATGGAGGTGTCCGAGGTGAAGGGCTACGAGTGGCTGCATTGCGGCGGCTCGAACAAGACGCCCTGGGACACCGAGCGCGAGTACACCGAGGACCAGTACGTCGAGCGCTTCAACAAGCTCATTCCGCAGATCAAGGACATGAAGCGCTGCGTCTTCAACGTGCATGTGCCGCCGCACGGCACCGTCCTCGACCAGTGCCCGAAGCTCGACGACAAGCTCCAGGTCGTCTACGACATGGGCAATCCGGTCCAGATGCACGCGGGCAGCACCACGCTCTACAAGACGATCGAGCAGCAGCAGCCGCTGCTGGGACTGCACGGCCACATCCACGAGGGCCGCGGCCACATCAAGATCGGCAAGACGGTTTGCGTCAATCCGGGAAGCGTCTATCCCGAAGGCCTGCTGCAAGGCGTCCTGGTGACGCTCCAGGGCGGAGAAGTGAAGGGGGTCAGCCTGACGCAGGGCTGACGCGACGAGAGGGAACCGACGGGGGCCGCACTGAAGCAAGACCCCCATAGAGGAGGGAACAGCAAATGAGCAGCATCACAGGGGCAGGGGGCGAGAAGCGAATCTTTCTCCGCAAGGCGTCCGGCCTGATTCGGACTGCCAGCCCGTTCGATACCTTCATCTTCAACATCGGATTGGTGAGCGTCGGGCTTGGCATCGGCACCATGATGTATTACGGGCCGGCCTTCTATCCGGGCGGCAATCTGGTGGCGGCCTGCATCATCTCCGGCGTCGTCATGTCGGCGATCGCCTTCGGCATGATCTGCTGGTCGGTGACGCTGCCGCGCTCGGGCGGTATCTACGTGTTCGGCTCGCGCAGCCTCGCGCCGTGGCTCGCGCTCACGCTCAGCCTGGTGGAGATCACCACTTGGCTGTTCTACTGCGCGATCGCGGCCTACTGGATCATCATCCTCGGTATCTCGCCGACCTTGGCCATGATCGGCTATGTCACCGGCTTCGAATGGGCGCAGAACGGCGCGAACCTGGTGACCCAACCCTGGCCGAAGTTTCTCGTCGGATCGGGGATCCTCGTGTTGTCGGGCCTGATCCTCGGCTCGGGCATGAAATTCTATCTGTTCACCCAGAAAATCGTGTTTGCCCTGGCGATGCTGGGCTCGGTGCTGCTTATCGTCGTGCTGTTGAGCGGATCGCACGAACAGTTCGTCGGCAACTTCAACGCGCTGATGACCCCGATCATCGGCGTCGAGGATCCCTATAACGCGATCATCGCCTCGGCGGCGGTCAACGGCTGGACGACCGAAGGAGCGGACTGGATAACCACGATCAAGCTGTCGAACTGGTCGTTCCTGCCGCTCCTCGGCGCGGCGTTCTCGATCTCGATCGCGGGCGAGATCAAGTCGGTCGAGAAGGCGCAGACCTACGGCATGCTCGGCGCCATCGTCATAACGGTGGTGATCTGGCTGATCACGATCCCGCTCGCCAACAGCGCGTTCGGCTACGACTTCCTCGGTTCGGCGGTCTACAACTTCTGGGTCCCGGGCGACGGCGTGCTGACCACGCCGACCGACGCCTCGATCACCCTGATGGCGGGCATCATGACGGGCTCGTGGGTGATCACGCTCCTGTGCTCGCTCGGCCTCATCCTGTGGATGTGGATGTGGATCCCGGGCATGCATACCTTCGGCGTGCGCGCCATGGTCGCCTGGGCCTTCGATCGGATCGCGCCGAGCGCGCTCGGCACGATCTCGCCCACGCGGCACACGCCGACCGTGGCGATCTGGGTGGGCGTGATCATCACGATCATCTTCATGGCGCTGTTCGTGTTCACGAGCTATTTCGCGACGGTCGTGGTCATGATCGAGGCGGCCCTGCTCGCCTGGAGCATCGTGCTCCTGGCCGGTGTGTTCTTCCCCTACACCCGGCCGCACATCTACGAGAAGTCGCCGATCGCGGGGAAGAAGCTCTTCGGCCTGCCGTTGATGACCGTGGGCTGCGCCCTCGGGTTCCTCGGCTCGCAGTTCTACTTCTGGGCGCTGTTCTTCGACGAGGTCGCCGCGGGCCACAAGCCCGACCAGCTCGCGCTCGTGTTCGGGCTGTTCGTCATCGGCATACTCTTCTTCTTCGTCATGAAGGTGTACCGGAAGAGCCAGGGCATCGATGTCAACCTGGCCTTCAAAGAAATTCCGATCGAGTAATCGACTTGCGTCAACGGAGACAACGATGAGCCCCAAGAATCTGCATTTCGTCGACGAGGCCTTGAGGTTGGTGAAGGAGGCGGAGGCGAAGGGGATCCAGCTCAGGATCCTCGGCTCGATCGCCTACCGCCTCCATTCGCCGAAGAACCTGCATCTGTTCGCCGAGATGGAACGCGAGCTGACCGACGTCGATTTCGGCGCCTACCGCAGGCAGAGCCACGCCATTCGCGGCTTCATGATCGCCCAGGGCTACAAGGCGAACGAAGGCATGTTCGTCGGCAGCGAGGGCGCGCGGCACTTGTACCAGCACCCGGAGTGGCCGCTGCACGTCGACGTATTCACCGACGAGCTCAACTACTGCCACCCGATCCCGTTCAAGGGGCGGCTCGAGCTCGATTCGCCGACCATCAGCACGACCGATCTGCTGCTCGAGAAGATGCAGATCGTCGAGATCAACCTGAAGGACCTGAAGGACACCATGGTGCTGCTGCTCGAGCACCCGATCGGCGACAAGTCGGCGGGGCGCGAGAATATCGACGACGAGTATATCTGCGGCACGATGTCGAAGGACTGGGGCTTCTACTACACCTTCACCACGAACCTCAGGAAGGTCGACGACTTCATCCCGCAATTCCCTGCGATCAACGGATCCGAAACCGCCGTGATCCGCGGCCGCATCAAGCAGTTGGTCGACCGGCTCGAGGCGGCGCCGAAATCGATGAAATGGAAGCTGCGCGCCAAGATCGGCACCCGCGCGCGCTGGTACCAGGAAGTCTCCGAGAAGGGCGAGATCTTCTAGCTTCGCTCCGCGCCGGCACCCGATACCGGGCGTCGGCGGAACCCCGGCGCGGCAAGTGTCGGGCGCGCCACCCGCCCGCGGGCGACAAATCGCGATCGGCAGGAATCGAGCATCTGATGCGTCATCAGGATTTCATCGCCCGCCAGAAGACCCTGTGGCTCGACGGGTTGGCCCATCTCAAGCTCGAGGTCGCTTATACCGACGTCGGATCGGGCGAACCGGTGATCCTGCTGCACGGGATCCCGACCTGGTCCTATCTTTATCATGAGGTGATCCCGCTGCTCGAGCCGCAGATGCGCGTGCTGGCGCCCGATTTTCTCGGGCACGGCTATTCTGACAAGCGCGATCGCTTCGACCGGTCGCTCCGGGCGCAGACGCGGATGATCCTCAAGTTCATGGACGCGCTCGGGCTCGAGCGCGCGACGATCGTCGGGCACGACACCGGCGGCGGGGTGGCGCTCATCATGGCGATCGAGCATCCCGCGCGCGTGAAGCGGCTCGTGCTAAGCAATGTCGTCGCCTACGATTCCTGGCCGATCGACGACATGATCGCGCTCGGCAATCCGAACTGGCGAACGAAAACGCCGAAGGAAGTCGCCGATTTCGTCGCCGGGGGCCTGCCGGATGGGCTGCATGATCCGGCAAGCCTGACCGCGGAGTTCCGCGCCGGGATCGTAGCACCCTATAGCGACGAGGCAGGCAAGATCAGCCTGATCCGCAACGC
>JBIOVC010000629.1:0-4301 GCA_044867545.1 Hyphomicrobiaceae bacterium
AGCGAGGATCGAACACGATCACGATCACGGTTGCCGGTGGTGGCGTCGAATTGTTCGCCATTGAGGTCAAGTCGAATGGATTTGCCGAAGCGGCCGAGTTCGTGCGCCGAGAGCAGGCACGCCTGGACCTGATGGAGAAGAACAAGCAGTGCGAGCCCCCGTGCTTCCTGACGACAGCGTGTTGCGAGCTGATCGGGCTCGACGACGACTGCTTCGAGCTTCGCACGTTGCGCGCCTTCCGCGTCGGGCCGCTCGCGGCCATGCCGGGCGGCATGGAGGACATCGCGCGTTACTATCAGCGGGCGCCGCTGATGCTCGCCGAGATCGGCCGGCGCGGCGACTCGCGGCGGCTGCTGCAGCTCTATGCGACGCACATCCTGCCGAGCGCTCTGGCCGCACGGCTCGGGCTCAATGGATTGGCGCGCACGCTCTACACGAACATGATGGCGAGGCTCGAACGGCGGTATCTCGGCATCCGCGCCTGAAGACGGGCACCTCGAATTCGTCTTGACTGTTGCTTTTCCACCGCCCCCCGTCCGCCGCAATCCGGCCGCGCCGCAACCCGAATCCACTTGCCATTTAGGTTGCGTTAGTCGAATCGTCGGCAGTTACGCTCATCAGCCAGCGAGCAGCCGATGGACGTACGGGAGGAATCCAATGGTGATGGGCGTTGTCGAAAGTCAGTCGTTGCGTCACGGTCTTTATCCCGAGCTCGCTGGCGTGCGCGTGCTGATCACGGGGCTCGAACCACGGCACGGCGTCGACATCGCCAGGGCGTTCGCCAACGTCGGCTCAGCGCTCGTGTTGCAGACACCGCGGATGACGGGCGAGCTCGAGGTGCTGCTCGAGGTGCTCGCCGGCAGCGCCGCCGACATTCGTGTCACCTCCGAGGAGATCGGCGAGGGCGAGGACGCGCTCCGCTTCGCGCAGGGCGCCGTACAGGCGTTCGGCGGCCTCGACGTGGTGGTCAATCTCGCTCGGCTGGAGGCTGAGGGCCTCGACGGCGATGTGAGCGAGGCCGAAGTCGAGGATTGCGTTGCCCGGACGCTGCGTGGCCCCTTCAACATCACGCGCGTCGCCGCCAACCGGATGTCGATCACCTGGGTGCCGGGGCTCATCCTCAACGTGGTCACGCAGCCCGCTCCGAAGAGCCATGCCGAGGCCCTGATCGGGGCAATGGCCCGCGCCGCGCTCGCTGGCCTGACCCGGACGGAGGCCGCCCGGTGGACCGATCAGGCCGTCCGCATCAATGCGGTTGTACCGGCCGAGCCCGGCATGAACGGCGAGCTGCGCGAGGGCCTTGCCAGCGAGCCCGAGATCGCGGCGCTGGCACTGCATCTCGCCGGCAAGCGCGGCAAGAACCTCACCGGCCTCGTTTTCGACGCAGCGACGGTGCCGACAGCGGGTTGCTGCTAACGTCGCGGCAGTCGGGTCAGAACCCGCCTCGACAGCCCGAAGTTAACCGGCCACGGCGGAGCTTTGGCTCCGGAGAACTGCGTACGCTCACGCTAGGCACCCTGCAAAGGTCTGCGCTTCAACAGGTGGTCCGGGCCATCCCGACCGCTTGACACTTCCGGACCTTGCCGTATACATCCCGCGCTGCTTGGCACTCGTTGATGTCGAGTGCTAACAGTGCACCTTTTCCGCCTCAAGATCCATCCGACTGAACCGGAGCACCCCTGATGAAATTTCGTCCTCTCCACGACCGCGTGGTCGTCAAGCGCGTCGAGCAAGAGACCAAGAGCGCCGGCGGCATCATCATCCCCGATACTGCAGCCGAGAAGCCGCAGCAGGGTGAGATCACCGCAGTCGGCCCAGGCGCGCGCGATGAGTCGGGCAAGCTCGTTCCACTGGACGTCAAGAAGGGCGACCGCGTGCTGTTCGGCAAGTGGTCGGGCACCGAGGTCAAGATCGACGGCCAGGAGCTGCTGATCATGAAGGAGAGCGACATCATGGGTGTGCTCGACAAGTAAGCCTGCCGCACCCAGCCCTAACCGCCAACACGGCGGCCTTTAAGCAACCCTCAAGCCCCCCAAAGCCAGGAGCTTCCCACAGATGGCAGCCAAAGACGTCAAGTTCTCCTCCGAGGCCCGCGAGCGGATGCTGCGTGGCGTCGACATTCTCGCCAACGCGGTCAAGGTCACGCTCGGTCCGAAGGGCCGCAACGTGGTGATCGAAAAGAGCTTCGGCGCCCCGCGCACGACCAAGGACGGCGTCACCGTCGCCAAGGAGATCGAGCTCGAGGACAAGTTCGAGAACATGGGCGCGCAGCTCGTCCGCGAGGCGGCGCAGAAGACCAACGACCTCGCCGGCGACGGCACCACGACGGCTTGCGTGCTGACGCAGGCGATCGTGCGCGAGGGCATGAAGGCGGTCGCCGCCGGCATGAACCCGATGGACCTGAGGCGCGGTATCGACAAGGCCGTCGGCCAGGTCGTCGAGGAGATCCAGAAGCGCTCCAAGAAAGTGAAGAACTCCGACGAGATCGCGCAGGTCGGCTCGATCGCCTCGAACGGCGACACCGCGATCGGCAAGATGATCGCCAGCGCCATGCAGAAGGTCGGCAACGAGGGCGTGATCACGGTCGAGGAGGCAAAGAGCCTCGAGACCGAGCTCGACGTGGTCGAGGGCATGCAGTTCGACCGCGGCTACCTCTCGCCCTACTTCATCACCAACGCCGACAAGATGGTGGCCGAGCTCGAGGACCCCTACATCCTGATCCACGAGAAGAAGCTGTCGGGCCTGCAGGCGATGCTGCCCGTGCTCGAGGCGGTGGTGCAGACCGGGCGGCCGCTGCTCATCATCTCCGAGGACGTCGAGGGCGAGGCGCTCGCCACGCTGGTCGTGAACCGGCTGCGCGGGGGCTTGAAAGTGTGCGCGGTCAAGGCGCCGGGCTTCGGCGACCGGCGCAAGGCGATGCTGGAAGACATCGCCGTGCTCACCAACGGCCAGGTGATCTCCGAGGACCTCGGCATCAAGCTCGAGAACGTCACCCTCGACATGCTGGGCCGCGCCAAGCGGATCAGCGTCGAGAAGGAGAACACCACGATCGTCGACGGGGCCGGCAAGAAGAAGGACATCGAGGCCCGCGTCAACCAGATCAAGGTGCAGATCGAGGAGACCACCTCCGACTACGACAAGGAGAAGCTGCAGGAGCGGCTCGCCAAGCTCGCCGGCGGCGTTGCCGTGATCAAGGTCGGCGGCGCGACGGAAGTCGAGGTGAAGGAGCGCAAGGACCGCGTCGATGATGCCTTGAACGCCACGCGCGCGGCGGTCGAGGAGGGCGTGGTGCCGGGCGGCGGCGTGGCGCTGTTGAAGGCAACCGCGGCGATCGACGCCAAGGGCGACAACGAGGACCAGGACGCCGGCATCCAGATCGTGCGGCGGGCGCTGCAGGCGCCAATCCGCCAGATCGCGGAGAACGCCGGTGTCGAAGGCTCGATTGTGGTCGGCAAGGTGTCGGAGAGCCGGGCGCTCGCGTTCGGCTACGATGCGCAGAACGCCGAGTACGGCGACATGTACGAGAAGGGCATCGTCGATCCGGCCAAGGTTGTGCGTACCGCGCTGCAGGACGCGGCCTCGATCGCGGGCCTCTTGATCACCACGGAAGCGGGCGTCGCCGAGGCGCCGAAGAAGAAGGACGCGCACGCCGGCCACGCACACGGCGGCGGCATGGGCGGCATGGGCGACATGATGTAGTGCCACAGCCGGCTGCGGCCGGGTGTTCGACCTATCGGGCCGCTCGCGGGAAACCCGCGGGCGGCCTTTTCTTCTGGTTGCAGATAGTCGTCGAACGGACTGGAATCGTTCACATTTCAAGGATTCATTTACTGAACCCGGTTCACCCTTGGCCCCGTGCGAATTCCGATTCGCATGAGAGACATGCCAAGGGACCAACCAGATGTTGCGGCAACCGATCGTCGGGCTTTCGCTCTTTACCATCGCCATCGCCGGAGCGCTGGCGACGCACAACATTCCGCTTCCCGCCTCGCAGGCAATCGATCTTGCGCCAATCGAGCAGGCCGAGCGCCAATCGGCGACGCACCGGCTCGAGCGGCAGGCGGCGCTCAGAGCGCTCGCCGAGTGGCAGGAAGAGCTGGCGAAGGCCGAGGTGCGGCTGATGGCGTTCTCGCATCTCAAGGAGAAATCGGCCGCGGGACCCGACGTGCACCCACAGCCGTTCCTGCAGGGACCCGACGCCACAATCAACGAACCCCCGGCTCGGGCCGAAGACATCGGCCCTCCCGGCACGCTGTCGGCTGAACCGGCCGAGGTGCGCGTGGCGCTGAACGTCACGGCAG
>JBIOVC010000630.1:0-5012 GCA_044867545.1 Hyphomicrobiaceae bacterium
CGCCCTCGACAAGGTGACGGCTCGCATATCGACGCTCGAGATTCGGCTGAACGAGACCAAGCAATTCGGCTCACTCAAGGTGACGCCGCGCGCCTGCTACTCGCGCGCGCCGACCGAGCCCCCGCGAACCTCGACGTTCGTCGAGGTCGACGAGGTGGCCCTCGACGGCCGCGAGAACCGCATCTTCACCGGCTGGATGTTTGCCGAGAGCCCCGGCCTCAATGCCGTCGAGCACCCGGTGTTCGACGTCTGGCTCACGCGCTGCTCGCAGCCGCCGAGGCCGGAGACTGCCTCCAAGGGCGGCAAGGCAGAGCCCCCGCCAGTCACGGACCCGACCGAATCCCGCCGTCGCGTGCGGCGCTAGGTCCGCCCACCCGCCTTGGCGATGACCTCGAGCACGTAGCTTGGCGCGGCGTCCTGCGGCAGCCGCGCGAAATCCGCCTCGGCCTCGATCGCCGCATCGAGCCTCGCATGGAACTCGGGCTTCTCGACCTCGACCGTTCCGAACTGGCGCAGATGGTCGGTGACGAACTGCGTGTCGAGCAGCAGGAAGCCGCCATGGATCAGCCGTGCTCCGAGATAGACGAGCGCGATCTTGGAGGCATCCCGGACGTTCGAGAACATGCTCTCGCCGAAGAACGCGCCGCCGAGCGCCACACCGTAAAGGCCGCCCGCAAGCCGGCCTTCGTGCCAGACCTCGACCGTGTGGCAGTGCCCCTGGCGAAAGAGCTCCCGATAGAGGTTTCGGATCTGGGCATTGATCCAAGTCGAGCGTCGGCCGGGCCGGGAGGCGGCACAGCCTTCGATCACGCCTTCGAAGTCGGTGTCGATCCTGATCTCGTATGGTGACCGCCGAATCGTGCGCGAGAGTCTCCTCGGCACCGTCATCCGCTCGAGCGGCAGCACGCCGCGTGCCTGCGGCTCGATCCAATAGAGCTGCGGATCATCTGCGCTCTCCGCCATCGGGAAAATTCCGCAGGCGTAGGCGCGGAGCAGGACCTGAGGCGTGATCTCGAGCAGCGGGTTGTCGCGGGCAGCCATGAAGGGCGCGGGGATCGACGAAGCTGAGCTCATACTAGGACGATTGAGCCCCGGCGCGAAAGCGTCGCGTGCCGTTTGAGGCCACTAACGTCAGCTTCCGTCACGCGCTGGCACCAGCATTCGCGATCTTGACGGCGAACGCGTAGTCGAGCGCGATCTCCTTCAACTGCTCAAACCGCCCCGAGGCGCCGCCGTGGCCGGCCTGCATGTTGGTCTTGAGCAACAGGAGGTTGTCGTCGGTCTTCAGCTCCCTGAGCCTCGCCACCCACTTCGCCGGCTCCCAGTAGGTGACGCGCGGATCGGTGAGCCCGCCGTAGGCGAAGATCGCGGGATAGTCCTTGCGGGCCACGTTCTCGTAAGGCGAGTAGGAGTGGATGATCTCGAAATCTTCCGCCGACTCGATCGGATTGCCCCATTCGGGCCACTCGGGCGGGGTCAGCGGCAGCTCCTTGTCGAGCATGGTGTTGAGCACGTCGACGAACGGCACATCCGCGATGATGCCGAGGAACAGGTCGGGCGCCATGTTGGCGACCGCCCCCATCAGCATGCCGCCGGCCGAGCCGCCGTTGGCGACGATGCGGCCGCGGCGCGTGAAGCGCTGGGCCGCCAGATACTCGCCGGCGGCGATGAAATCGGTGAACGTGTTGCGCTTCTTCTTGTGCTTGCCGCCCGTGTACCAGCGGTAGCCTTTCTCCTTGCCGCCGCGGATATGCGCGATCGCGAACACGAAGCCGCGGTCGACGAGCGACAGCCGGGTCGTCGAGAAGCTCGCCGGGATCGTTATGCCGTAGGCGCCGTAACCGAACAGGAACAGGGGCGCTGACCCATCGAGCGGAGTGGTCTTCCGGTAAAGGAGCGAGATCGGCACCGTCTCTCCGTCCCGCGCCGTGGCATAGACGCGCCGCGTCACGTAGTCGGCCGGGTCGTGCCCGCTCGGTACCTCCTGCGTCTTCCGGAGCGTACGCTCCCGCGATGCCATATCGTAGTCGAACACCTGCGCCGGCGTCGTCATCGACGAGTAGATGAAGCGCAACTGCGTCGTATCGAACTCGAAGCCGGACGACATGCCGAGCGCGTAGGCCTCCTCGGCAAAGCCGATGGCGTGCTCGCTCCCGCTCATCAGGTCGCGCACGATGATGCGCGGCAGCCCGTCCTCGCGCTCGAGCCTGGTCAGATGGCCGGCAAACGTCACCGCCTCGAGGATCAGACGTCCGGGCTTGTGCGCAACGAGCTCCTTCCAGTTCTCCGTCCCGGGTGCCTCGACCGGCGCGGTACAGATCTTGAAATCCTCCGCACCATCGAGATTGGTGGTGAGGTAGAGCAGTGGGCCATGGTGCTCGACAGAGTACTCGTGACCATGCACGCGAGGCGCGACCAGCAGCGGCGGCGAGGTCGGAGCATCGGCATCGATGAGCCGGACCTCGCTCGTCTGGTGATCGTGCACGTCGATCACGATGTACTTGCCCGACTGCGTCCGGCCGACCCCGACGTAGAAGCCGTTGTCCGGCTCCGCATAGACGAGAACGTCCTCTTCGGCCGGCGTGCCGACCACGTGCCGCCATACCGTCGTCGGCCGCTGGTTCTGGTCGAGCCGGACGAAGAAGAACGTGCGCGAGTCGTTGGCCCACACAATCGCCCCGCGCGTGTCGGTAACGCAGTCGTCGAGATCGCGGCCGGTCTCAAGATCACGGACGCGGACGGTGAAAAGCTCCGAGCCCTTATCGTCCACCGCGTAGGCGAACAGCCGATGATCCGGGCTGTGGGCGAGGCTGCCAACCTGCCAGTAGTCCTTGCCCTCCGCCTCCACGTTGCCGTCGAGCAGAATCGACTCGGCACCGCCGTCCCGCGGCTGCCGGCAGTAGCGCGGGTACTGTCCGCCGGTCACGTAGCTCGTGTAGTAGGCCCACGGGCCGTCCGGCTGCGGCACCGAGCTGTCGTCCTCCTTGATGCGGCCCTTCATCTCGGCGAACAGCTCGGCCTGCAGCGGCTGGGTATCGGCCAGCATTGCCTCCGTATGGGCGTTCTCGGCTTCCAGATGCGCGCGGATCTCCGGGTCGAGCACGTTCGGGTCCCGCATCACGTCCTGCCAGTTGTCGGCGCGCAGCCAGGCATAGTCGTCGGCGAGCGCAACGCCGTGCCACCGGCTCGATGTCGGACGCTTCTCGGCACGCGGGGGTCTTGGCGCGTAGCGCTGCATATTGGGCTCGTTGTCTTCGAGAGGAATTCGCGTTCCCCGCCGCATTCCACTCCTACGCGAGGACCGGTGAGGATGGTCACAAACCTACGGCACGGGATGGGCGCCATCATGGCCGATGGCCGACGATGCGTCCATGTCCGACTGATCGGAAAAAGGAAATACCAATAATATCAATCGTCTAAGATCACATGGAACCCGCGCGCTGTCACCTGACCGGACCCGAGGCAGGTCAGATATGCAACTCACCTGACCAACGCATTCCCGGAGGAAATGTCCGGCAAGATACTCAAGCTTTCGGCTCGAACTTCAGCGCAGCACCATTGATGCAATACCGGAGCCCGCTCGGCTTCGGACCGTCGGAGAAGACGTGACCGAGATGCGCATCGCACCGCGAGCACCTGATCTCGGTCCGGCGCATGAAGTACGAGGTATCCTCATGCTCGCTGACCGCACCCTTGCTCGCCGGACCGGTGTAGCTCGGCCATCCGGTGCCTGAGTCGAACTTGTCGATCGAGGAGAACAGCGGCTCGCCGCAGCAAACGCAGCGGTAAATGCCCTCCCGCTGCTCC
This sequence comes from Hyphomicrobiaceae bacterium, assembly GCA_044867545.1. Taxonomy (GTDB): domain Bacteria; phylum Pseudomonadota; class Alphaproteobacteria; order Rhizobiales; family Hyphomicrobiaceae; genus DATLZB01. Next base: position 3,808 of record JBIOVC010000630.1, read on the forward strand.
TTGTAAAGGGGATGCGAGAAGGCGCGCTCCGTGCCGTGCTGCCGGGTGATGCAGAATGCCTCGGGCGAAAGCTCTCGCTGCCACTCCGCCTCGGTCTTCTCGATCCTTCCAGTCGCCTCGGCTTCGGCGCCTGACTTTTGCATGCGCTCCTCCTTCACCGAACCACGCCCCTAAATGGGGCGTCGGCCGATGGGATGCCAATCAGAGCTTGGTGAGCGATCGTGAGGTGATGCGAGGAGCGTCGGTGGGGCAGCTCGAGGCGCATTCATCTTGATATATGACGCTGTTCACCGTTGTTCTTTGTCATTCGAGTGACTAGTCGCAGTGATTAATCGGCCTCGAGACTGATGGCATCAGCATATTGACAGGCTGCGCTGTATATAGTCCAAAGATGTAGTACGTATTGCTGTCAACTCACATCAACGGCGGCAGTGATTCAAGAGTTTCGAGCGCCGCTGCAGCAGTGAAAGACGGAACTACGCGTGGCATCGCATTCGCCACATCTTGCCTGCGTTCGAGGGAAGGACGACGAGCGACCTCAGGGGAGAGGAAGTCATGGACGAGATCGGCAAGAGCGAGCTGGTCGAGTTGACGGCCGAGATTGTCTCGGCCTACGTCAGCAACAATGAGGTCGACGCGGCCAACCTGCCGTCGCTCATCAGCGACATCCACCAGGCTCTGACCCGCGCATCCGCCAACCTCGCCATGCCCGAGCGCGAGGAGCCGAAACCTGCCATATCCGTGAAGAAGTCGGTGACGCCCGAATACATCGTGTGCCTCGAGGACGGCAAGAAGTTCAAGTCTTTGAAGCGCCACCTGCGCACTCACTACAATCTGTCGCCTGAGGAATACCGCGAGAAGTGGGGCCTTCCCCACGACTATCCGATGGTCGCGCCGAACTATGCGGCGGCCCGCTCCGCGCTCGCCAAGAAGATGGGACTGGGCACGCGTCGGGAGCGCTGAGCGACCAGCCCCTATCCGGTCCAGCTGAAACGTACCCCACGGCGGGCGCGGTGAGAGCGCAGCGCCTCCCGCTCTATCCGATACGCCTCGAGCAGCCGGGCATGGCGTCCGAGGTCATAGCTCCACTCACCCGCAACGCCCCGCAGGCGCTCCGCGCGCAACGCGCGCCTCAGCATGGCGACGAGCCGCTCATGCTCGGCCAATGAAGTCGCGCGGCATTCGCTGGCAAGCAACGGTAACAG
>JBIOVC010000631.1:0-2211 GCA_044867545.1 Hyphomicrobiaceae bacterium
ACCTGCTGATGTGCTTCCTCGGCGTGCTGATGGGCCAGATGGTCGGCGTGCTGCCCGGCATCGGCCCGTCCGCCGCGATCGCGCTGCTGCTGCCCTTGACCTTCGGCGCCGACCCGACCGCCGCGATTATCCTGTTCGCCGGGATCTACTACGGCGCCCAGTACGGCGGCACGCTCACCTCCGTTCTGGTCAGCGTGCCGGGCGAGTCGAGCACGGTGATGACCAGCATCGACGGCTACCAGATGGCGCTGCAGGGCCGCGCCGGCGCCGCGCTCGGCATCGCCGCCATCGGCTCGTTCTTTGCCGGCACGCTCGGCACCGTCGGCCTGATGCTGCTCGCCCCGCCGCTGGCGCAGGCGGCCCTTGCCTTCGGCCCGCCCGAGTACTTCGCCCTCGTCGTGCTGGGCCTGACCGCGCTCGCCGCAGTCGGCTCTTCGGTGACGAAGGGCCTGGCGACCGGAGTCGCCGGCCTGCTGCTTGGAACTGTCGGCATCGATCAGCAGAACGGCGTCGCGCGCTTCGACTTCGGCCAGGTGTGGCTGCTCGACGGCATCGAGTTCATCGTGCTGACCGTAGCGCTGTTCGGCGTTGGCGAGGTGGTGGCGAGCTGTGTGCTCGGCACCGTGCGCCCGGTTGCGGAAGTGAGGAACGTGTTGCCGACGCGCGCGGACCTCCGCGTCAGCAGTCTGCCCGTCGTTCGCGGCAGCCTGATCGGCTTCGCCGTCGGCGTCCTCCCCGCCGCGGGCGCGACCATTGCGTCCTTCGTCGCCTACATCGTCGAGAAGAAGCTGGCGCGTGATCCCTCCCGCTTCGGCCGCGGCGCGATCGAGGGCGTCGCCGCGCCGGAGGCCTCCAACAACGCCGCCGCCGCCGGCGCTATGGTGCCGATGCTCTCGCTGGGTGTTCCAGGCTCGGGCACCACCGCCATCATCCTCGGCGCCTTCATCATGTTCGGTATCCGCCCCGGGCCGGAGCTGTTCGTAAAGAACACCGAGCTGGTCTGGGCGGTGATTGCCAGCATGTACATCGGCAACCTGATCCTGCTGGCGATGAACCTGCCGCTGGCCGGCCTGTTCGCGCAGCTCTTGAAGGTTCCCTACAAGTGGCTTTATCCGCCGATCCTGGCCCTTTGCATCGCCGGCGTCTACTCACAGGCAAACAGCGTCGAGGACTGCTGGCTGCTCGCAGGCTTCGGTGCACTCGGCTGGCTGATGCGGCGCTACGACTGGCCGGCCGCGCCGATGATCCTCGGGCTGGTGCTGGGCCCGCTCTTCGAGAACGCACTCCGCCAGTCGCTCACTCTCTCGCACGGCAGCGGCATGATCTTCTTCACGCGGCCGATCTCGGCGGTGCTGATTGCCGCTGCGACGATTGCAGTTCTCGCCTCGATCGTGTCACAGTCGAGGCCCGCCCGCGTGGCGGCGTCGGAGCAGTGAGACCGCAGATGGCATTGACGATCAGGGACAGACTGGGCGTCGACATCAACCAGAAACTGACGCTGGAGCCTGCCGTTGCGTGGGCCTGCGCCAACAAGGTCGGCTACATCGATCTCTGCCTCGACCAGGACAAGGAGATCCTGACCGGCAACTCGGCGCGGACCAACGCCGCCCGCGGCCGCCTGGAGCGTGAAGGCGTCAAGCTCGGGCTGCACACGCTTTCCGCCGTCAACATCGCCGAGTCATCGCCCTTCGTGCGCAAGGCGGTCGACGATTACCTCGAGGCCTACATCGACGCCGCCAGCCGCCTCGGCGCCGGCTGGATCGTCGTGCACGGCGGCTATCATTTCACCGCCGACAAGCAGGCGCGCATGGAGGCGGCCGTCGCCCGCCTCGCCCGCGCCAGCGAGGTCGCCGAGAAGAAGAAGGTCAGGCTGCTGCTCGAGAACCTGAACCCGGAGCCCGCCGAGGCCGAGGTCCACTATCTCGTCAGCGACCTCGAGGAGAGCCGGTACTTCTTCGAGCGCCTCACCTCGACCGCACTGGGGTGGAGCTTCACCGTCAACCACGCGCACATACTGCCGATCGGCATCGACCGCTTCATGGACGGCATGGACCTCTCCCGCTGCGGCGAGGTGCGCATCGCCGACTGCCGCGGCACCATCGAGGAGCACCTCTACCCGGGCGAAGGCACCATCGATTTCCCGAGCGTGTTCGCGCGCATCGAGAAGGCCGGCTACAAGGGCCACTACATGATGGCGTTCGGCTCGCTCGA
>JBIOVC010000632.1:0-3859 GCA_044867545.1 Hyphomicrobiaceae bacterium
ATCGGGTGGGAGCAGGCTCCCTTGCCGCGGACAGGTGGCGCCCCGTGCACACTGACGGCATCTTGGGATCGGAAGAGGCGGCGTGTCAATCGCGATAGCCTCAAGGCAGCGCTCGATCCGGCACAAACGTGATCGCGCCCGAACGTTGCAGGGTTTCAGAATCAACCCGATCGTCGGGCCACGTCACGCATGATCCTACCTCCTTCCTAAGGCGAGCTTATACGGAAGCGGACTTTTCGCGGAAGCAATCGGCGACGATCCTTGCGTCTCCGACCACTTCCGCTGTGCGGGGTGCAGCAACGCGCGCTAAGGCTGCGCTCAACGATAACCGCTACGCATTCCGCCACCATCTCGGCTTGATCGTGTAGTTCCATTCAGGATGGAATGCATCGCCGGTGATGTCCAGCTCGGCCATCTCAGCGTCGCCGATCTTGATGCCTTTCTCGTAGGTGCGTTCGTCGAGCAGACATTCGACCTTGAGCCCCGTCTCGGTGGTCGTGGCGCCGATCAGCTCCACGACCGCAACGCGATCGGTGAGCGGGCGGCCGCGCCAGTTCTGCGTGATGTGGCAGAACAGGCGGTGCTCGATCCTGTTCCACTTGGATGTACCCGGCGGATAGTGATGGACGTGGAGCGTGAGGCTTGTCTCGTCGGCGAGCTTCTGCAGCTCGACCTTCCACAGCCGCACGCGTGCTCCGTTCGAGCCGCCGCAATCGGCCGTGATCGTCAGCTCGCTCATCTTGGGATAGCGCTGGCGGCCCATGCGCTTGAGCCACGTGCGGATCGCTGCGACGGCAAACTCGGCGGTATCGGCGGTAATACCGACACTGACGAAGGCCTCGTTGGCCGCCACGTCGTAGACGCCGTAGGGCACCGCCTTGCCCAGCTCCTTGTCGGCGAAATCGTGCACGTTCACCCGGGTTGGCTGGCCCTGCGGGCGATAGTCGGAGCCGGCGTTCTTGTAGTTGCCCACCAGCTCTTTCTTCTTGGTATCGACGGAGATGACGGGCTCGCCTTTGGCCTGCGCCGCAACAACTTTCGCGTTGATGTGCTCGAACTGGGCGTTGCGGTCGGGATGGTGCGAGCCTTCGTCGGCCTTGCGGTTCACCTGGCGCGAGAAACCGAGCACGTCCGTGAGCAGGTTCCCGACCGTGTTCGCGCTGATCTTGTGCCCCATCTCGCTCAGCGCCCGCGCCAGCTTCTCGCGGCTCTTCGACACCCACCGCAGTGGCTGCACGGGCGAGCCCAGCGTCACCGGCTCGACCAGCCGCTTGAGGTCGTCGACGAGCGTCGGATCGCGCTCCCTCAACGGCCTGCCGCCACCGCCCTTGCGTCGCACGCGGCCGTCCGGCAGTGGTCCCTCGTCGAGGTCGTCCTCGCCGCGGTTGATGGTCGAGCGGGCCAGGCCGGTGATGCGGGAGACCACCTTGAGGGCACCATGGCCGGCAGCCCGCACTTCGCTCCCCGCCCATAGCCGCCGGCCGCGCTCGTCCAGCTTGCAGCCTACCTGCTCCCACCGCTGCTTGATGCCATCCTCGTCAATCTCGTCATTCTCGTCGGTCATGCCCACGCGGTACGCGTGTTCGCGCCACCCCGGAATCCCCCCGAGTCAATCCGTCACGCCTACAGATTGCGATTCATTTGGCTCTGAGGGCGTCCTTAGTGGAGCTGGCCGCAGCCCCCCGTTCACACGGGTAGGTTCTTGCGTAGTGGCTTTGAGATGTTATAACATAACAATTGCGCGTGCAGCAGCTTGAAGAGGGGGTGCCCGTGGATGCTCAAGTGATGGATCGGTCGCGCGGCAGCGCTGCTGCACGGGACAGTCGCCTGCCGGTGACGGTTCTGTCCGGATTCCTCGGCGCCGGAAAGACCACGCTCCTCAACCACGTCCTCAACAACCGCGCCGGCCGCAAGGTCGCGGTCATCGTCAACGATATGAGCGAGGTCAACATCGACGCCGGCCTCGTGCGCGACGGCGGCGCCAACCTGTCCCGCACCGACGAGGCGCTGGTGGAGATGTCGAACGGGTGCATCTGCTGCACCCTGCGCGATGACCTCCTGAAGGAGGTGCGCAGGCTCGCCGCCGAGCGTCGCTTCGACTACCTGCTGATCGAATCGACCGGCATTTCCGAGCCCTTGCCCGTGGCATCCACCTTCGCGTTCCGCGACGAGGAGGGCCTGAGCCTGTCGGATCTGGCACGGCTCGACACCATGGTGACGGTGGTCGACGCCGCGAACCTGCTCAAGGACTACGCTTCGGCGGACTTCCTGGCCGATCGGGGCCAGGCGCTGGGCGAGGGCGACACGCGGCCGGTGGTCGGCCTCCTGGTCGACCAGATCGAGTTCGCCGATGTGATTGTGCTCAACAAGGTCGACGTGGCGACGCCCGAACGGCTGGAGGCTGCACGCACCATCGTCCGCTCGCTCAACGCGGACGCCCGCATCATCGAGACCAGCGAGGCGCGCGTGCCGCTCGACGCCATCCTGGATACCGGTCTCTTCAGCTTCGAAGCCGCGCACAATCATCCAACGTGGCTCAAGGAGCTCAGCGGCTTCAAGGAGCACGTGCCCGAGACCGAGGAGTACGGCATCGCCAGCTTCGTGTACCGGGCGCGCGCGCCGTTCCATCCCGCCAAGCTGCACGCCTTCTTCAACAAGCCCTGGCCCAACGTCATCCGTGCCAAGGGCTACTTCTGGCTGGCGTCGCGGCCGCAATGGGTCGGTGCGCTGTCGCAGGCCGGGGCCCTGGTGCGTCACGAGCGCGCCGGCTACTGGTGGGCCGCCGTGCCGAAGAACCGCTGGCCCGACGACCCGGCGCTGGTGGAGCGCATCACGAAGGGCTGGCACAAGGTGTGGGGTGATCGCCGCCAGCAGCTGGTCTTCATCGGCACCAGGGAGATGGACAGGCAAGCGATCACGGCGCAGCTCAATGCCTGCCTGATGCCCTTGCCGAACGACGGTCCCGTGGATACCAGGGCCTGGGCAGAGCTGCCCGATCCCTTCTCCGATTGGCACCCGGATGCCGGGTGAATCCGCGCGGCGCTCAGGGCCGCAGGCGGTATGGAATTGCCGTGCGTCGCAACGGCGCCGGCAATGACGAGGTTGCCGGGCCGGTGCCATCCTCCCCGATTGCCCGGCTTGGCAACCGCCGCGTTCACAGCAGAAGGACAGTGTCGATGAGCTACCCGTCCATCAATCGTCACCTCGACGCCCGGCGCATATCTCTTGAGACAGCCAGCGACGCCGAGCTGGCCAAAGCCTTCGTCGCCGCGTTCCGGGAGGACCTGCCTCTCGGCATGGCCCGCGTCGATGAGCTGGTTGAGCAGCTCGATGGCAGCCGGCCGCGCGCCATGCTCACCCTCGATCCCAACTCCGAGGAGGGCAAGCAGTTCGCGCGCCTGCTGGGGCCCGACATCCCGCGCCGGGTCCTTGAGGACCAGTACGGCGTGGCCTTCGGGTTCTACAACTGCTGCAAGGGCGTGACGGCGCGCAAGAGAGACGACCTGAACATGACGCTGCGCGAGCAGATCGAGGCTCAGCATCCCAACTTCGTTGACTGCTGACCGGCCGGGTTACGCACCAGCCCTGCATAGCCGATTGCTTCAATGGCCGAGAGGGCATCGGGATTTCCGGTGCCCTACGTCGCGCCGTCACTCTGACCGATCTCGCGACCGACTTGGCGCGGCGCCATATGCCGGGCTGCGATCGAAAGGATCAAGCCATGTGCCATGATGTGATCGTCATCGGCGGCAGCTACGCCGGGATGGCCCCCGCCCTTCAGCTTCTCCGCGCTCGCCGCACGGTGCTTGCCATCGACGCTGGTCAGCGGCGTAACCGGTCTGCGGATGCCTCGCATGGC
>JBIOVC010000633.1:0-2750 GCA_044867545.1 Hyphomicrobiaceae bacterium
GCGGGAAGCGGAAGAAGCGTACGGTATCCGGCGACCGGCCGGCCTTGTGCAATTCGACGAGCGCGGCATCGAATGCGATCTGGGCGCGGCCTTCGCGCACGCCGGTATCGATCACGCGTACTGTCGCTGTCGGGTTCACGGCTCGGCCCGCGTTCAGATGCAGAGGCTTGCCTAGGCACCAAGTCTCCCTCACTACTCGACAGATCTGTCAAGCGTGAGAGGCCGGCAATGAGCGGCAAGGCTATCTATCTCGATTTCAACGCGACGACACCCGTCGCGCGCGAGGTGCTCGAGGCCATGCTGCCCTACTTCGGGGAGGAGTTCGGCAACCCGTCAAGTGCCTATCCGCTTGGGCGGCGCGCGCGGGATGCCGTCGAGGCTGCACGCGGCGAGGTTGCGCGGCTGATCGGTGCCCGAGCCGAGGAGATCGTGTTCACGGGTGGCGGCACCGAAGCCAGCAATCATGCGATCCGCGGCGTCGCCGCTGCGGCTGCGGAGCGGCGCCGGGTCGTCACCTCTATGGTTGAGCATCCTGCGACCGCCATGACCTGCGGCCGTCTGGAGCGGGACGGTTTCGAGATCGTTCGCATCGGCGTCGATCGCACCGGGCGTGTCGATCTCCGCGAAATGGCGGCGAAGATCGATCGGAGCACCGCGCTCGTCACGATCATTCATGCGCAGAACGAGATCGGCACGTTGCAGCCTGTTGCGCAGGTTTCGGAATTGGCAAGAGCCAAGGGCGCGGTCGTTCATGCCGATGCGGCGCAGTCGGTCGGCAAGGTGCCGGTCGATGTGGACGCGCTCGGCGTCTCTCTGCTGTCGATTGCCGGCCATAAACTCTATGCGCCGAAGGGGATCGGTGCGCTCTACATTCGGCACGGTACGGGGCTCGGGCCGCTTGTCGACGGCGCAGGGCAGGAGCATGGGATGCGGCCCGGCACGGAGAACGTGCCCTATATTGTTGGGCTCGGCGTCGCCTGCCGCATTGCGCGGGAGAGGCTCGGGCGGGGAATGGCAAGCGTGGCGGCGTTGCGCGATTTGCTGGAGGCCGACCTGAAGCGGCAGGTGCCGGGCCTCGTCGTCACCGGGCATCCGACGGAGCGGCTGCCCAACACACTCAATGTCCTGTTCCCCGGCGTGCTCGGCGGCGAGCTGCTGGATGCAGTTCCCAATGTCTGGGCCTCTACCGGCTCTGCCTGTCACGCGGGCGATCCGACTCCGTCCTCCGTCCTTCTGGCGCTGGGGTTTCCGGCAGGGCAGGCGCTGGGCGCGGTGCGGCTGTCGCTCGGGCGCACGACGACGGAAGCGGACGTCTCGACTGCTGCGCGATCCCTGGGCGAGGCGTGGTCGCGGCTGTCGAAAGGAAAGTGAGCCGGCTCGCTAAGAGGTTCGCTGGTTCCGTAGGCTGGCCGTCACTCCGGTGCCGCCTTTCAGTGTCTGCAGCACGACGCAGTAGCGCTCGGTGAGCTTCAGCAGCTGGTCGAGCTTCTCCGGCTCGGCCGTGCTCTTGACTTCGAAGCGGAGGCGGATCGTCTCGAAGCCGACCCGTGCTTCCTTGTCGACGCCCAGCGTGCCACGGAAGTCGAGGTCACCCTCGGCAAACACCTCCGCGCTCTCGAGCGGGATTTCGAGCGCGGTCGCGACCGCCTTGAGGGTGACGCCGGCGCAGGCCACCAGCGCCTCCAGCAGCATGTCGCCTGAGCAGAGCTCTAAGCCTGTGCCGCCGGTGGCCGGATGCAGTCCGGCAACTGCGAGCGCCCGGCTGGTGTCAACCTTGCAAGCGATGGTGCTGTCGTCGATTGATCCTTTGGCACGCAACGTGATGCGTGCGTCCCGCGGCGCCTCACGGTAGCGGGCCTTGAGAGGGGCCTGCAGCGCTTTCAGCTCCTTGCCGTCCATGGTGTCTGGTCCTGTTACGGATGGTTCGCGATCGCGCGGGTTGATCAGAGCATCTAATAGCCGCGTGGCGTGGCCGGCAAGCAGGAGCGCCATTCGACTTCGGATTGCGGCAAACCGTCTCCGGCTCTGTGCAGGTGCCCCTCCAGATGCAATGCTCCCCGTGTTCTTGGGGAACTGGGGGAAGTCATGCCTCTCGATGGCTCATCCTTCGAGGATCGGGGATATAGCGGCCGCTGGTGCCGTGCCTGCCGACTGCCGATCCTTCCCGGTCAGCGTACCGCGCGCGTCGATTTTCAGACCGACCCGCATGGGATAGACGGCTTGACCGGCGACTACCACGTGGAGTGCAGCAAGCCGTTCGCCTCGATGGCCCGCGTCATCAATTTGAATCCGTGGGGGCGTTGAACGGCGCAGCCCTCTGGGCGGCGGTAGCGTGGCGAGCCGGGCTCGGGAGAGTTTGGCTGGGGGACTAGGATTCGAACCTAGACAGGCAGAGTCAGAGTCTGCAGTCCTACCATTAGACGATCCCCCAATGCCGGGACCGGTCCGCGGGCCCTAAGGGCACAACGGAACCGGTTCTCTAACAGCGCTGCCGTATGGAAGCAAGCCGGGGCCGATGCACGGCCGGCGGCGCGCAGTCCGGGCCGTCACTGGCTGGTCGGGGTCACCAATTCCGGGCGATACTCGAAGTGCATCGTGTCGTAATGGAACCAGCGTCCGCCCCAGATGAAGCCGTGGGCCTCGAAGATCCGCACGATCACCATTGGGATGCGGTTGCGGAACGGGCGGCTCCTGGCGTTGGGCGTCCATCGCCAGTAGTCGGCGTGGGTAAGCGCGATGTCGATGGCGAT
>JBIOVC010000634.1:0-7183 GCA_044867545.1 Hyphomicrobiaceae bacterium
CCGACGTCTGCGCCGCGGGCGGGCTTTCGGAAGCCAAGCGCATCGCCGACATGGCCGCCGCCTTCGGCGTTCGCTGCGTGCCGCATGTGTGGGGCACCGGCGTCGCCATCGCCGCCGCGCTCCAGTATCTTGCCGTCCTCCCGGCGAGCCCGCCGCGGCATGAGCCCCGCGAGCCGATGCTCGAGTTTGACCGCACCGAACACCCGTTCCGCCAGGCCGTCCTCATCGCTCCGATCGAGCATTCCGGCGGCGTCGTCCGCATTGCCGAGGGTCCGGGCCTTGGCATCGCAATCGACCGTTCGACACTCAAACGATTTGGGAGCAACGCCTCATGACCCGACCGCTGACCGGACGCGCGCCGCGCATCACCACGCCCGCCGACACCTGCGACACCCACATTCACTTCTACTTGACGAAGTACCCGAAGCATCCGGCCGGGCCCCCGCTCCCGGCCGAAGAGGCCACCGTCGCCGACTATCGCCGCATCCAGCAGTGGCTCGGGCTGAAGCGCGCGATCGTCGTGCAGCCCAACGCTTACGGCGACGACAACCGCTGCACGATGGAGGCCGTCGGCGAGCTCGGCACCCGCATCGCCCGCGCCGTCGTCGTCGTGGCGCCTGACATCGCCGATTCCGAGCTCGAGCGACTCGGCAAGGCCGGCGCCCGCGGCATGCGCTTCATGTTCCTGCCGGGCGGGTTCGCCAAGTGGGAGCACCTCGATGCGCTCGCGCCGCGCATCCATGCGCTCGGCTGGCACCCGGTTGTCCAGCTCGACGGCCGCCACTTGCCCGAGCGCGAGGCCGCGCTCCGCCGCATCCCGGGCGACTTCGTCATCGACCACACCGGCAAGTTCCTGGATCCGGTCCCGGTCGACCACGACGCATTCAAGACGCTGCTGCGCCTCGTTGGCCGCGGCAACTGCTACGTCAAGCTCGCCGCACCCTACGAGACCTCGAAGACGGGAAGACCGGACTTCGCCGATGTCGGCGCCCTGGCGAAGGCGCTGGTGAAGGCCGCGCCGGACCGGATCATCTGGGCCTCGAACTGGCCGCACGTCTCGACCACGCCCGAGACCTATCCCGACGACGCCGGGCTCATCGACCTGCTGCTCGAGTGGGCGCCGGACGAAGCGCTGCGCCGCAAGATCCTGGTCGACAACCCGGCCCGCCTCTACGGTTTCTGAGCCGCGCGCATCAGCGGCGCGACAGTCAGCCGGGGCCGTCCTTTGTAGGTTGGGTCAAGCGTAGCGCAGACCCAACAGGTTCCGGGGGCCGCCTGCCCACGTTGGGTCTCCTTCGTCGACCCAACCTACTTCTGCTATCAGCCTCGGCGCGCGACGAGATCGATCTCGATGATGCCGCCGCGCGCCAGATGCGTGACCCCGACCGTGGTGCGGCCGGGAAGCCGCCCCTTGGCGAAGTAGGTCTCGTAGAGCCGGTTCATCGCCGCATAGTCGCGCTGAAAGTCGGTGAGGTAGATGCGCACGAACACCACGCGGTCGAAGCCGACGCCCGCGCCGGCGAGCGCACGGCTCAAATTGTCGAAGACTTTGCGCGTCTGCGCCTCGATGCCCTCCGGGATCGGCCTCGAGTCATCATCGGGATCGGTCGCGAGCTGGCCGGTGACGAACAGCCAGCCGTCGGCCTCGACCACGTGGCTGTAAGGCGCCACCGGCTTCGGCGCGTCCGGGATCAGGTGGAAAATGATGTCGTCGGGCATCGGAGCGTCTCCGTCAAAACTGCAAGGAGGGGACTAGGACGACCAGCGCACGATCGCCCGGATCGGCGTCGGGTTGTAGCCGTTGCAGGGATTGTGCATCTGCGGACAGTTGGAAAGCACGGCGAGCACATTGCGCTCCGCGCGAAGCTCGACGAAGGTGCCGGGCGCCGAGACCTCCGGGGCGACCGCCGCCGCACCGTCGGGCCCTACCGGCACCTGCATGAAGAAGTTGACGTTGCTGACGATCGCGCTGCGGTCGAGCCCGAATGTCCCAAGGATTTCGAGGAAGTTGGCATAGCAGCTCGGCGTGTTCCGCACCCCGTACCGCAGGAAGTTGTTGGCCTCGCTGCAGCAGCCGTAGACGGTGTCGTGCGACCCGAGCGTGTCCTCGACGAGGGTGAACAGCGCTGCGCCCGCATCGGAGTAGAGCACCGTGCCCTTGCCGACATAGAGCGAGCCCTGCACCTTGACCGTGTTCATCGAGCTGTAGCGGTCGCCCGGATCGTGCGCGTCGTAGCAGAGGAAGTCGACCGCCTGCTGTCCCTCGAGATCGACGAGCCGAAGCAGCTCGCCCTTCTTGATGATCCGTCCCCAGGGCCGCCGCGCCGGCACGATCTCATCGCTGACGACGCCGGCAAGGCTGTCGTGGCTGGTGGCTGTCATCGCTCCGGGCCTCCCTACACCTGGACATAGCGCTGCAGGAACTGGCGGGCGCGCGCGCTCTTCGGGCTTGAGAAGAACGGCTCGGGCGCGCTGCGCTCGATCACCCGCCCCTGGTCGAGCAGCACGATCTGGTCGGCAGCCTCTCGCGCAAATCCCATCTCGTGCGTGACGACCAGCATCGTCATGCCGCCCTTCGCCAGTGTTTTCATCACCGCGATCACCTCGCCCACGAGCTCAGGGTCGAGCGCGCTCGTCGGCTCGTCGAACAGCAGCAGCTCCGGCCGCATGGCGAGCGCCCGCGCAATTCCGACCCGCTGCTTCTCGCCGCCCGAGAGCCGCGCCGGGAACGCATCCCGCTTCGCGCTCAAGCCCACACGCTCGAGCAACTCCTCGGCCTCCGCGATGACTTGCCTGCGCGGCCGCTTCTGCACGTGCACCGGCGCCTCGATCAGGTTCTGCAGCACGGTCAGGTGCGGCCAGAGATTGAAGTGCTGGAACACCATGCCGATCCGCGCGCGCAGCGCCGCAAGCTCCGCCGGCGACATCGGGACGACACCGCCCGGCCGCAATCCGACCCGCTTCCCGCTGAGGAAGATCTCGCCCGAATCCGGCTGCTCGAGCCAGTTCACGCACCTGAGGAGTGTCGACTTGCCGGAGCCGCTCGGCCCCAGCACGCACACCGTCGTGCCCTTCTCGACCTGCAGCGAGATGTCGTCGAGCACGAGCCGGTCGCCGAAACGCTTCGACAGGCCCCGGATGTTGAGGACCGCCTTCTCCTCGATCGCGCTGTTGGTGCCGTCGGCGGACATCAGCGGCGCTCCTCGGCAACGCGCTCCACGCCCGCCACCGTCAGCTCCACGACCCGGCAGAGGATCCAATAGAGGCCCACAGCGGCGATGAAAGCGGCGAATGGGACATAATAGTTCGACTGGATGGAGCTTGCCGCATGCGTCAGCTCCGGCACAGCAATGATGGTCAGAAACGCCGTGTCCTTGATGATCTGGATCACCTGGTTGCCGATCATCGGGATCGCGGCCAAGAGCACCGGCGGCAGGATGATGCGGCGGTAGAGCGCGACGCCGTAGAAGCCGAAGGACCGGCCGGCCTCGGAATACTCAGGCGGCAGTCGGCTCCAGGCACCTCTCACGATCTCCGCCATATAGGCCGTGTTGTAGATGACAATCGCCGAGAGCCCCGCCGTCCAGTTGTCGAAATTGATGCCGAGCGAGGGCAGCGCATAGTAGACGAGATAGGCGAGCAGCAGAAACGGCACGCACCGCATCGTATCGACCAGCCAGCGCGCGGCGCCGCGCACCGCCCAGTGCCGGGCCATCAGCGGCATCGCGGCGAGACAGCCGAGTATGAGCGACAGCACGGTGCCGGCGAGCGCGAGGATGATCGTATTCGTGAGCCCGTCGATCAGACGGTCGAAGTGCTGCCAGACGATCGTGAACTCGCGGATCACGATGTTGCCTCCCGGCCGTACGTCGCCTCGACCGAGCGCTGCACCCTGACGAACACCAGCACGATCAGCACATAGAGGACGGTCGCGGCGAGGAACGGCGGCAGCGGCTCGTAGGTCTGCGCGCCGATCCTGACGGCTGCTCGCGTGATATCGACGACGCCGATCACCGCGATCGCCGGGCTCCCCTTGATCAGCAGCGTCATCTCGTTGACGAGCGCCGGCAGGCAGGTGCGCCAGATCTGCGGCAGCATGATGCGGCGGAAGGCGAGCGGCGTCGACATGCCGAAGGCCCGCGCGGCCTCGAGTTGTGTCCGCGGGAAGTCGATCAGCGCTGCCCGCCAGATCTCGCAGTTGAAGGCCGAGGTGTTGAGCGTGAGCGTCAGGATCGCTGCCGGAATGGGGTCGATCGGAAGGCCGATCGTCGGTGCGCCGAAGAAGACAAGCAGGATCAGCGTGACGAGCGGCGTCGCCCTGAGCAGGCTGACGTAGGCGGCAACGAGCTGCGACAGCACCGGCATCCGCGCCCAGCGCACCAGCGCGAGCCCGAGCCCGAGCGGCATGCCGATCAGGATGCCGGCGGTGGAAAGCGCCATGGTGAGCACGGCGCCTTCGAGCAGCGTGAGGAACGACGCGAGCGTCATGGGACCACGACGCTTAAGCCCCCGCGCGGCATTGAGCCGGCGGGGGCACAGGCGAGGCTCGCATTGAGCGTGCGCCCGCCGCGATCAATCAGTGTTCCGGCGTCCATGACGTTGGCAAATCCGGGAAGGACCGGCCGAGCCACTTCTCCTGTAGTTTGGCGATGGTGCCGTTGGCGCGCTGCTCGGCGAAGAACTTGTTGAGCAGCTCGAGCAGCTCCTTGTTGCCCTTCGCCACCGCCCAGGCGGGGAAGGACTTCCCCGACACCGGCAGACCGACCTCGAATACGGTGGGCTTCTCCTTCACCAGCGCAGTGATGTTGATGATGGTATTGATGACGTAGTCCGTGCGCTTCAGTGCAAGGTCCTGATAGGCCTCCGGGTAGGAGGTGTACTCGACGACCTTGCCGATCTTGCCGCCGGTCGTCTTCAGCATCGCCTCGAGCTCCGGCAGCCGCTGGAGGAGGCCGCTGCCCGCCTGAATGCCGAGCGTCTTGCCGTCGAGATCCTTGATCTCCTTGATGCTGGTATCGCCCTTGCGCTTGACGAAGTAGTGGGTGGCATCCGCGATCGGCATCGAGAAGTCGAGGGACTTGGCCCTCTCCTTGGTGATCAGCGCCGCCGTCACCGCAACATCGTACTTGCCCGTGGCGACGCCGGCGAGCAGACCGGTCCACGGGATGATTTCCTGCTTGACCTCGAAGCCGGCGGTCTTCTTGAACACGTCGAGCAGCTCGTGATCGAAGCCCATCGGCTTGCCGTCCTGCACGAACTCGAACGGCTTGTAGTCGTCCTCGGTCGCGACGATCATGTAGCCGCGCTTCTTGATCTCATCGAGCGTCGCCGCCGCGGCGTAGTGGTGCAGCGCCGCCGCAATCAGCAAACCGAGCGCGATCCGCAGCAGCAGGCCCCGGAGATCGTACCGCTCCAACGCCCGGCTCGCACTTCGTGTCCTCATGGCACTCTCCAAATGACGTAACTAGGCCAGCCCGCGCGCAGAATGCCGCCGGCTCAACCCTCACGAGGGTAGCAACGCCCATGCCAAGCACCGGGCAGTCGGAGGCTCACGGAATTTGGGCAGCAGGGCGCGCCGTGCAGCGGCCCCCTCGCGCGGCGCAGCACGAGATTTGATCGCGCTGCGCCCAATTGTTGGTCAGCTCGCAGATCGAAACTTGGGCTGCAATTGAGCAATCTTTCAGCGGCTATGGAACTCTTAGCTAGTGTCCCTATCCGTAAGTTCGCCCCACCTTGCCCGAAACCGCACCAGCGAACTTCGGAATCACAAGGGACACTAGAATCATAGAGTTGCTAGTGTGATTCAGATCGAGAAGTTCGCTCCCGACCGGGCCGCAAATAGTGGCGAACTTCTCGATCATCACACTAGCGCAATCGGCGACGGACGAAGGAGCGGCTTTCAGAACGAGCCGAACGCCGAGCCGAGCAGGATGACCGCGCAAAGCGCGGCAACCGGCCCGACGATCACGGCCATGACGATGTGGAAGTAGCTTTCCCGGTGCGTCGTCCCGCATACGTTCATGAGCGTGACGATCGCGCCGTTGTGCGGCAGCGCGTCGAGCGATCCGGAGCCGATCACCGCCACGCGGTGCATGAGGGCCGGATCGATCCCGTGCTCGGCGGCGAGCCGAAGATAGGTGTCCCCGAGTGCGCCGAGCGCGATCGTCATCCCCCCTGACGCCGACCCGGTGAGTGCCGCCAGGATGTTGACGGAGAGCGCCAGCGAGACGAGCGGACCGCCCTCGATCGACAGCACCCAGTCGCGCACGGTCTCGAACGCCGGCAGCGCCGCGACGACGGCCCCGAAGCCGACCAGGCTCGCGACGCTGAGCAGCGGCAGCACGGAGGCGTTGGCGCCGGCATCGACCGTCTGCCGGAGCGTCGAGAAGCGACCGCGGTTGAGAATGAGGACGGCCAAGATGGCCGCCGCCAGCGCGACGATCACCGACCACACTCCCCCGACCTCGGAAAGCGAGCTTGCGCCCCAGCGCTCATCCGCCAGGAACGACACGTCGAGTCTCGGCAGTACGACAATGCTCATCAGGAAGTTGACGCACAGCACGACGATGAGCGGCAGCACCGCGATGCCGATGCTGGGAGCCTGATCGGCTAGCCGGCCACGGCGCAGCTCCGCCGGATCGAGCTCGCCGGAATTGACCGCAACCTCGCGGATGTACTCGTCCTCCGGCGAGGGGATGAATGTCGCCGGCGTCTCGCCGAACCCTTCTCCGGCGATCCGGGCCTTGCTCTCCGCGTAGCGGAGCCACCACAGGCCGAATGCCAGCATGATCGCCGCCGCAATGATGCCGAGGCCAGGTGCCGCAAACGGCGTGGTGCCGAAATACGGCATCGGAATTGCGTTCTGCACGGCCGGAGATCCGGGCAGCGCCGACATCGTGAACGTGAATGTGCCGAGCCCGATTGCCGCCGGCATCAGCCTGCGCGGGATGTCGGCGGACTTGAAAAGAGCCTGCGCCATGGGCGCCAGCACGAAGAAGGCAACGAAGAGGCTTACGCCGCCGTAGGTGACAATGGCGCCAGCCAGAACGACGGCCAGGATGGCGCGACGCGGCCCTAGTCGGTCGGTCATGAAGCGGGCGATGGCCCCCACCGAGCCGCTGTCCTCCATCAGCTTGCCGAACAGCGCGCCGAGCAGGAAGATCGGGAAGAACTGCGCAACGAA
>JBIOVC010000635.1:0-5021 GCA_044867545.1 Hyphomicrobiaceae bacterium
CTGCCGCGAGCGCGGCCTCCGCCGCCTTGCGCAGATCGGCGGACGCGAGCGGCGCCAAGTCGAGCCGCCGGCACCGCGAGCGCACGGTGGGCGGAAGCTTCCCGGGCGCCGCCGAGATCAGCAGGAATACCGTGCGCGGCGGCGGCTCCTCGAGCGACTTCAGCAGCGCGTTCGCAGCGTTGTTGTTGAGCTCGTCCGCCCGGTCGACGATGACGACGCGCCATTGACCCTGATCGGCCGTGTGGCCGAGAAAGCCGCGCAGCCGCCGCACCTCGTCGACCGGAATCGCCGCGGAAAAACGCTTCGACCTCGAATCCCAAGGCCGGCGCAGCACGATCAGGCCCGGATGCGACAGCGCCCGCACCTGCCGCGCCGCGATCGTATCGGGGTCGATGTCGAGCGGCCCGGCGCCGCGCCCCCGCTCCTCCGGCCGTGCGAACGCGAACCGCGCGAGCCCGTAGGCGAGCGTCGCCTTGCCGATGCCTTCGCGGCCGGCGATCAGCCAGGCGTGGTGCAAGCGGTCCGCGTTGAGCCCACCCGCCAGCATCCGCTCCGCCGAACCATGGCCAAAGAGCCGCTCTGTCTCGCGCGGATGCGGGAAGCCCTCGAGCCGGTCGGCCTCGGGCGCCTCGTCGATCTCGATGAGGGCCGCACCGCGCGCCATCAGCCGCTCCCCAAGAGCCGCCGCTCGACCGCCGCCCACACGCGAGCGGCGACTGCGGCCGGCTCGCCGGTGGCATCGATCACGACGCAGCGGTCGGGCTCGCGGCCGGCAAGCTCCAGGAATCCCGCCCGCAACTGTTCATGGAATTCGAGCCTGCGTGCCTCGTAGGGGTCTCGCCCCGAGCGCGATGCAGCGAGCCGCCGTTCCTCGGCGCGCCTGAGGCCCTCCTCCGCCGGGATGTCGAGCACGCAGGTCAGATCGGGAACCGTCGGCGCCACGACAAGACGCTCGAGCGCAAGGAACACCTCGGGCGCGACCTCGCCGACGAGCCCCTGGTACACCCGGGTGGAATCGGAGAAGCGATCGGAGATCACCCATTTGCCAGCGTCCAGCGCCGGCCGGATCACCCGCGCCAGATGGTCCGCGCGCGCCGCATAGAACAGCAGAGCTTCCGCGAGCGCCTCGCGCGGCGCACGGTCGGCGCCGAGCAGCAGGTCCCGCACCTCCTCGGCGAACGGCGTCCCGCCGGGCTCCCGCGTCAGCAGCGGCACGATGCCTGCCGCCTGCAGCCGCTCGCCAAGCAGCCGGGCCTGCGTCGACTTGCCGACGCCTTCCCCGCCCTCGAACGTGATGAACCTGCCGCGCGGCATGGGTTGTAGGTCAGCCTTTCCGGAAAGCCGTTGCGGGCGCCACTTCGCAACTCTACCACCGCCATCCCGCCCGTGCGATGCACGGGCGGTCAGCGCATCCAGCCGAACGCCAGATGGGCGAGCGAGTCCAAGCCACGGCGGACGAGTCCGCCCTGCTCCATGTCCTCGGCTGCATAGAGCGGCACCTCGCTGACCGCGTTCGCGGTGCTGGTGACGCGCAGCCGCGCCACAGGCTCGCCCTTCTTGATCGGCGCCTTCAGCGGGCTCGCATAGATGATCTCGCCCCTGAGCCGCTGTCCCGACGCGGCAGCGGTCTTCGGCAGCACGACATTGACGTCGCCGTCCCCCGTCAGCGGCAGATAGAAGCGGCTCCCGCCCCACACCCGCGCCCAGCCGATCTCCTGGCCGGCATCGAACAGCTTGAACTCGGAATAGGCGGCAAAGCCCCAGTCGAGCAGCCGGCGCGCTTCCTCCCGCCGCTGCGCGTCGCTGTCGCAACCGGCGATGACCGCAATCAGCCGCCGCCCGTCCCGCTTGGCGGAGAGCACAATCCCGTAGCCGCTCGCGGCGATGTAGCCGGTCTTGAAGCCGTCGACGGTCGGATCGAGGAACAGCAGCGGGTTGCGGTTGATGAACCGGTGGCGGCGGTAGCGGAACTCCTTCTGCGAGAACAGCGGATAGAAGCTCGGATACTCCACCAGAATGTGCCGCGCGATCATGGCGAGCTCCCGCGCCGTCGAAAGGTGCTCCGGGTGCGGGAGCCCGGTCGCGTTCTGGAACGTCGACTTGGTGAGGCCGATGCGGCGCGCCTCCTCGTTCATGATCTTCGCGAACATGGCCTCGTTGCCGCCGAGCCCCTCCGCAACGGCCATTGCGGCATCGTTGCCCGACTGCACGATGATGCCCTGCAGCAGGTCGTCCAGCGGTTCGCGGGTGCCGACCGGCACCATCATTGCCGATGTCCCGGACGGCGCACCGCCCTTTCGCCAGGCGTTGACGCTCACCAGGAAGGGATCGGAGCCCTTCACACGTCCGGCCTTCAGCGCCTTGAAGACGACCACCAGCGTCATCAGCTTGCTCATGCTCGCCGGCGGGATCAGCTGATCGGCGTTCGCCTGGAACAGGATCGCGCCCGAGGCGGCATCCATCAGGATCACCTGCTTCGCCTTCGGCACGAACTGGCCGGACGGCGTCTGCGCCGCGGCGCCAGCGCAGGCGAAGAGCGCGAGCAACGCGCCTGCAAGGGCGCTCCAAACGTGCCGCCAGAGACCAATCATGGGTGAGCTTGTCCGGGTGCCGAGCGGCGGATGCCGCCTGTTGCCTGACGCCCTACTAAGAAGGCACCGCGACGGTGCCGTCAACGGTCCAGCGGGCAGCCGGCAATCGCCTCTCTGTGTGCCAGGGAACAGCGACCGAGCAGCCTTGTACCGGCCGGGCCGACCGGCTAATCCGGGTGGCGCCGTCTGCCGGATGGGTGGCCGAGTGGTTTAAGGCACTGGTCTTGAAAACCAGCAACGGGCAACCGTTCGGGGGTTCGAATCCCTCCCCATCCGCCACCCATCACCTGGAACCACATCACCGCGAGGAGATGGTCGCCGTTCCGGTGCGGCCGTCGTCACGGCTCCAGTGCACCACGTCGCCGTCGCGCCGCATCCTGTAGCAGTGGAGCTTGCCGTCGAGCCACGTATCCCAGCGCTGGCAGAGCCGGTCGCGCGCGATCCACCAGGTGCCCCGATCGGTCCCGCTGCCGATGTAGGCCGCCAACGAGCCGGACTGGCCCTGCATGGTGCCGTTAGGCCGGTAGCTGATCGGCACCGCACCGACCGGCGTCGCGAGATAGACTGTCTTGCCGGCTACCGCGGCGCGCAGGCTGTCGCCCGAAAGCTGCCCGTTCTCAGACCACGCTCCGCCTGGTACCAGAACCCCCAACGCAGCAACACACGACAAGACACTCAACCGCATGCAACTCCCCCGTGCTTGAGACCCGCAATTGCTACCGAGCGCACCTGGACGACCTTCACGGCCACTTTATGGCAGTGCAAGAGACCCCGCGCGAGCTTGTTGATGAATATGGCTAATCCCTGGTCGGACGAGCCCCAGCGGCAGAAAAGCAACCAGCCCGCATCAGCGATGCGGGCTGGTGCGGAAAAGCTCTCTATCGGCCTGCTAGCGGCCAGGCTTGGTCAGCGGGATGGTCCCCCGCAGGATCAGGCCATTCGCCTCATCCGGGTCCCGCTCCAGCGCCTTCTGCTGCTCGGTCGCCCCGTACAGAAGCTCAAGGCCGAAATCCATCTTCGGGATCTCGCCGATCACGCCGAGGCCCGGGATCCGAATCTTGGTTCCGCTCTCACCCTTCGGCATCACCTCGGCGGGCGACAGCGTAAGATCCCCACCTGGCGGCTGCGCGATACCGCCCGGAGCAGGTGCCGCAGGGCGCGGGCCCTGCTCCTCGAATGCCATGGCAGCGCCACCGACCCCTGCCAGCAGCATGCCCAGCGCTATTGCGCTCACAAATCTCATCGTCCGACCTCACAGGTCAGTCCAACTCGCACTCGCCCGCAATCTGCTTACGAACGACCGCCGGCGCAAGCTTGAATCCACAGTACTTGAGGAACCCTCAATATTTCTGTCATCGACTGTGGTCCGCAAGCAATGTTGCATTCAGACCACAATCCTAGACTGAACTCACTTGCTCCACACTTTCAACAAGAAGAGCCGCCCGAAGGCGGCTCTCCAATGTCTCGTCTGGTTGTCCGGAGGACTAGAACCGGATGATGGCACCGACGCCGACCATGTGGAAGTCGTCGCCGGACAGCAGGTCGTCGTCACGATCCGGGACCACGATCTCAGCCGACAGCTGGCGATAGAAGAGGTAAAGGTCCATCGCCGCAGCTTCGATGTTCTGGACGGCGCCCAGGCCCCAGAAGCTCATCGTCGTACCACCATCGAACACGCCGGCATCAAAGGCGCCTGCCGCGTTCTGCTGCTCGCCGTACTCTGCATAGAGCGTGGTCTTGCCGAACGAGTGCCACTTCTGCTCGATGCCGGCGTGGATCCACCAAGCCTCGTCGTTGTCGTCGACCAAAGGATCGAGCACCTCGTCGCGAAGGTCATCCGTGAAGCTGACGTAGCCGCCGCTCACGAACAAACCGGTCGCCACATGCATCACGCTGCCGCCCCAGACCCAGTGGTTGCAGTCGACGCTCGTCTGAACGTTCTGCAAACCGCCCACGTCCTGCTGGCAGGCGCCGAACGTCGGATCGCTCATCTGCGCGTAGGCGACCTTGGTCGCGATGCGGAAACCAGAGTGCTCACCCGCCCAGGCCAACGATACGGCCCAGAAGTCGTCCTCGCCCCAAGCCACCTGACTCTGGAAGCCATTCCACGTCGGCGTGGTGTACATCACCTCGTTCCGGCGCGAGAGCGAACCCTGCGTCGGATGCATCAGGTCGCCCCAGATGAACGTGCTGAGATCACCATCGGACTGCCGGATGAAGAACCCGGCTCCCATGCCGCTCGGATCGCCTTCCATCATCGGGATATTGGCGAGCGTCAGGGCAAAGGTGCTCGATGACGGTGTATCGGTCTGGCCGACCGTGATCGTGCCCCAGTGCTGCGACTGGATGTACCAGAACGCGTGCCGGAGATCCAAGCCGTTGCCGATATCGTCACCTGGGTTGAAGTTGCTGTCGTCCGGAGCGGCGAAG
>JBIOVC010000636.1:0-3207 GCA_044867545.1 Hyphomicrobiaceae bacterium
AGCGGCGCAAGTGTCCATGCGACCGCCGATGCAGCGAGCATTGCAACAAGGCCAATGACGCCAAGAGTCCTGCGCATCAGTTCCTCCGAACGGCCCGCGACCGGGTTTTCTGATGGCCCATCAAGCAGCAAACCTCGGCGAGCACAAGGCGCGCCCCGGGGCCAGTCATCACCGTTGCGAGAGCGCGAATCCGCTAAGGTGAACCCGCAGAGGCAGCAGGGAGCGGCCGGGGATGGCGGGGAGCCGGATCGCAGCGATGGCAGGCGCGCTTGCGATCGGAGCAGGCGTGCTTGCCGGTGCGGTCGAGGCGCAGGCGCCGCCCGCAGCCGGCGACATTCCCTACAAGCGGGCGCGGATCGACAAGCCGCTGCCCGACGGCAAGGTTGCACGGGGGAGCCGCAACATCCTGGCGGCGTGGCTTTCGGACCCGGTTCAGCGCTACCGGCACTTCAAGCTCGGCTCCGAGCACGAGGCGGAGACGCTGATGGTCTCGACCTCCGAGCGGCGCGTGCTCAAGCTCACGCTGCCCGCCGACAGCGTGTTCGAGGACCGCGAGCCGCGGATCGCCGATGTCGACGGCGACGGCGAGGACGAGGTGATCGTCGTCCGCTCCTACCTGAAGGCCGGTGCGGCGCTCGCGGTGGCGTCGGCAAAAGGCGGCGTGCTGCAGATCACGGCGGAGACGCGGCCGCTCGGCAGGCCGTTCCAGTGGCTCAATCCGGCCGGCGTCGGCGACCTCGACGGCGACGGGCGTCCCGACATCGCGCTCGTCACCACGCCGCACGTGAGCGGCGAGTTGGAGATCCTCACTCTCCGCGACGGGCGGCTCGCCGAGATCGCGAGGGAGGACGACGTCTCCAACCATGCGCCGGGCTCGCGCCACCTCCGGCTGTCGGCGATCGCGGATTTCGACGGCGACGGCGTCGCCGATCTCGCGATCCCGTCCGGCTCGCGGCGCGAGATCCGCTTCCTGTCGTTCAAGGGCGGCCGCGTGCGCGAGATCAGTCGGGTGCCGCTGCCGGCCGCGGCGTCGGAGGACTTCAGCGTCGTTGCCAAGGACGGGCGCACGGCCGTGCGGGTCGGTTTCAGCGCGGGCCGCTCGATGATCGTGATGCCGTGAGCGGCAACGAACCCGACGTCCCAATTATTGCGATCCATTAATATCTTACGTCTGCATTCGAACGATTTCCTTTACCAATCCCAACTAATGTTCCGCTACGAAAGTCAAATGATGACGGGTGACTTGCGTCTGTTGCTTTGAGGCACTGGCGTCCGAGGGTCGTAATGGGGTTCTTCAAGACCTTGCAAAGGTTCGCCGAGGCCGCGGCGCTCCCGGTCATCGAAGTGTGTGGTCTGCGAAACGGCGGCGCGGTCGTCCAGCCGCCGGTCTCCCCCCGCCTGCAGCGAAAGATCCGCGTCTACGACGCCAACGGCGAGCAGGCGATCGCAATCGCGCAGTGCTCGATTGCATGCCTCGTCCTCACCCTCCATCTCGTTGCGCAGCTCGGCAAGGGCGGGCAGCTCGGCAATCCCTGGGTGGTGACCGCCCTGCTCGCGCTGGCGGCGAGCTCGGCGCTGCGCTTCCACCTGGCTGGAAAGGCGGGCGCCTTGCCCGAGCGGGCGCTTACGATCCTCAACGTCTTCGATATCGCGACGTTTCTCGCGCTGATCTGGAGCTATCAGTTCGCCTACGAGCATCCGGCGGGAGGCGTGCTCAAGGCGCCCTCATCGAGCCTGCTGTTCGTGCTGGTCGCGATGCGAGCGCTCAGGTTCGATCCTCGTCCGGTGCTGACCGCCGGCGCAACTGCGGTTGCCGGCTGGTCGCTGCTTGTTGTGCTCGCCATCTGGCAAGACGGCTCTGGTGCGATCACGCGCAGCTACACGGATCATCTGACGTCCTACGACATATTGATCGGGGCGGAGGTGGAGCGGCTCGTCGCACTGGCCGCACTCGTCCTCTCGCTCGCCGTTGCCGCGCACCAAGCACGCAACATCCTGTCGACGGCCGCGCACGCCAAGGACTATGCGGAATCGCTCGAGGCGGCGCGCATCAACCTCGAGGAGGCCAAGGAGGCGCAGCGCAAGTTCGAGGCGACGGTTGCGGAGCTCGACCGGCGCAAAGCCGAGCTTTCCGAGCAGAACGGCCGGTTCGACGTGGCGCTCGACAACATGTCCCAGGGCCTCGCCATGTACGATCAAAACCAGAGGCTGGTGGTCTGCAACAGGCGGTTTGCCGAGCTCTACAACCTGCCCGCCGAGATGGTGCAGCCCGGGATCACGCTGCGCCAGATCGTGGCCTACCGGATCGCCGCCGGCATTTACGCCGGGGCGAGCCCGCAGGAGTACATGTCGGAGCGGACCGCGCCGGTGGTCGCAGCATCCGACGCCGTGCATGAGCTCAGCGACGGGCGGTCGATCGCGATTGCACGCCGGCCGATGGCCGGCGGCGGCTGGGTGACGACGCACGAGGACATCACCGAGCGGCGGCGCGCGGAGGCGCGGATCGCACACATGGCGCGGCACGACGTGCTGACCGACCTTCCCAACCGCGCCTCGCTGGCGGAACGGCTGGAGCAGGCGGTGGCCTCGACCAAGCGCGGCGAGCTGCTCGCGGTCCACGTGTTCGACCTCGACCGCTTCAAATGCGTCAACGACACGCTCGGCCACGTCGCCGGCGACAAGCTGCTCCGATGCGTCGGCGAGCGGTTGCGATCGATCGTCCGTGATACCGACACGGTCGCCCGGATCGGCGGTGACGAGTTCGCGATCGTTCAGGTGTCGATCAGAGGCCCGTCGGATGCCTCGATGCTCGCCGAGCGGCTGATCCAGACGGTCGGCGCTCCCTACGAGATCGACGGGCATCAGGCAGTGGTCGGCACCAGCATCGGCATCGCGATCGGCCCGAACAACGGCGGCAGCAGCGAGCAGCTGATGCGCAATGCCGACCTCGCGCTCTACCGCGCCAAGAGCGACGGGCGCGGCACCTATCGCTTCTTCGAGCCGGCGATGGACGCGAGGATGAAGGCGCGGCGGCAGATGGAGGCCGACCTCAACAAGGGCCTCACGGGGGGAGAGTTCGCGCTGCACTACCAGCCGCTGGTCGATCTCAAGTCCAACGAGGTCACCGGCTGCGAGGCGCTGATCCGCTGGCGCCATCCCATGCGCGGCATGGTGCCGCCCGCCGAGTTCATTCCGCTCGCGGAGGAG
>JBIOVC010000637.1:0-2867 GCA_044867545.1 Hyphomicrobiaceae bacterium
CGGAAGAACTCCGTCACGCCCGGCTGCGGCGTGATCCGGTAGGCCTCCGTTTCGCCCGAACCGGAAGGCTCGCGGATCAGCGCTTGCGCCGCCGACCTCTCGGTCCCCTCCCCTGCAAGGTCGCGCAACAGCGCGAAAAGTATGGTGAGAGTGATCAGGCGCTGCTGGCCGTCGATCAGCGCCGCGTCCGGCTGCCCCTCGGCCTTCGCAACGCAGAGATCGCCGAGGAAATAGTGGTGTTTCGGCCCCGCCATAGCCTGCATGATGTCTGCCAGCAGCCGCCCGACATGCTCCTCGCGCCAGGCATAGGCCCGCTGAAACCACGGCAGATGAAAACG
Source organism: Hyphomicrobiaceae bacterium (assembly GCA_044867545.1). Taxonomy (GTDB): domain Bacteria; phylum Pseudomonadota; class Alphaproteobacteria; order Rhizobiales; family Hyphomicrobiaceae; genus DATLZB01. Next base: position 339 of record JBIOVC010000637.1, read on the forward strand.
ATAGGCGTCGGAGAAAAGCTCCGACAGCCTCAGCACCGCAACCGAGATGAACCGATCCATTTTTTCCCCGCTACTTCCCTGCTGTTCCACCACAGGGCCCACTGTCTCAGGTAGCGGCTAAGGCTCGGGTCCGGGGTCCTCGCAACGCCACCAGCCCGTCAGGCGCCGGACGACCGCACGCCGGCGCCTGTTGTTATCGGGTTGGACAACGGGGGTAGACTGGCAGGAAATGGTCGGATACCCGGCTGCAACAAGCTGAAGCACGACGAGATTGCTCGGTGTCTCTGGAGCCGGAACCCTGAGCGCCTTATGCGCGCGAGCTTCACGCTACCACCGGGCGCGAAACAGGAGTAGTGCCCCCGCGTCACAGAACCGTAATGTAGAGATACGCGAGCAGCGCATGGCATCGGATGCTTCGCAGGATCGGCATCGGCGGCTCGTCTACAAGATCTGTCGCCACAACGAATGGCAGGACGCATTGCGAACAGGCCGCTACACGGGCTCGCCAGACGACTTGCGCGACGGTTTCATCCACCTGTCGGCGGCCGACCAAGTCGCGCGAACGGCAGAAAAATATTTCAGGAACGAGGACGGCCTCGTGCTGATCGCGTTCCCTGCAGCACGTCTCGGCGCAGCGCTGCTCTGGGAGGTCTCGCGCGGCGGCGCATTGTTCCCTCATCACTACGGCGCGATCGACGTCGCCCTGGCCATATGGGCGAAGCCGATGCCGCTCGGCGTCGACGGAGTTCCCGAGGTTCCACTGGATATCGAGCCATGCTGAGCGCCGTCTTCGGTCTTGCCCAGCCGATGCTGCTGACGCTCGCGCCGGAGCAGGCGCACGAGGCGACGCTGAAGGCGCTCGAGCTCGGCATCCACCCTCGCCAGACCGAGCCCGACGACCCGCGGCTCGCCGTCGAGCTCTGGGGACTTCGCTTCCCCAATCCGGTCGGCATCGCCGCCGGCTTCGACAAGGATGCGCGCGTGCCGGACGCCGTGCTCGCGCTGGGTTGCGGCTTCGCCGAGGTCGGCACGGTTACGCCGCAGCCGCAGGAGGGCAACGCGCCCCCGCGCGTGTTCCGCCTCATCCGCGACCGCGCGATTATCAACCGGCTGGGTTTCAACAACGCCGGCCATGCCGCCGCCCTGGAGCGTTTGCGCCGGCGTCCGCGCCGCGGCATCGTCGGCGTCAACATCGGCGCCAACAAGACATCGACCGACCGCATCGCCGACTATGTGCTGGGCGTCGAGGCCTTTGCCCCGGCGGCGAGCTACCTGACCGTCAACATCTCCTCGCCCAACACTCCGGGCCTGCGCGATCTGCAGGCGCCGGCCGAGCTCGATGCGCTGCTCGCCCGCGTCATGGCCGCGCGCGACCGCGCCACCGCCTCGGCCCACTGTCCGATCGTCGTCAAGCTCTCCCCCGACATTGCCGAGGCCGATCTGGAGCCGATCGCCGAGCGCCTGTTGGCACATGCGGTCGACGGCATTGCCGTCTCGAACACGACGCTGTCGCGTCCCGCCCTGTCGGACGCGGAGACGGCGCGCCAGGCGGGTGGACTTTCCGGCCGGCCGCTGTTCCAACGCTCGACCGCGATGCTTGCTCGCGTTCACCGGCTGACCGGCGGCCGAGTGCCGCTGATCGGCATCGGCGGCATCGACTCCGGTTCCACCGCACTCGCCAAGATCGAGGCTGGCGCGACCCTGCTTCAGCTCTACACCGGCCTCGTCTACGAGGGACCGGGACTGATACGGCGCATCAAGGAGCACCTGGCCGAAGCGGCCGCCCGCGCCAACGTCGCTTCGGTGCGCGAGTTGTCGGGCTCGAAGGCGGCCGAGTGGGCCGTCCGGCCAATCGACGGCTGATGCAAGATGGATGTCAGACCTGGCGGTCGTCGCTACCCTTGCCGAACGCACCGAAGAGCCGGGCGATGAGCCAGATCGGGATCACCACCACCGCGCCGAGCAGGAAGTAGCGGAACAGCCACTCGACCCAGGCGAAGCCGAAGTCGTAGAGCCGCCGGACCAGGAGGTCCAGATGGTAGAAGAAGTTGGTCGGCGTGATGCCGAGTGCCGACATCACGATGCCGACCACGATCGACAGCAGCACGAGGCGGATCGCAACGCCCAACGGATTGCCGCCGAGAATCCGGTCGCGGTCGATCACCTTGCTCCCTCCAGTCCTGGAAACTCGTGCCGGGAGGACCGGCGCGGTTGTACCTAGCATAGCATGGACGCCGTGCGTGACAGCGGCCGTGTCGCGGCCGGGAAGATGGAGCAGGGCGCAGACCTGCTGCCGCAGCCGTTCATGCGCTGGTTCTCGGCGCGCGGCTGGCAGCCCCGCCAGCATCAGCTCGACCTGCTGCGCAATGCCGGGCTCCGGCGCTCCACCCTTCTGATTGCCCCGACCGGCGCCGGCAAGACGCTCGCCGGCTTCCTGCCGAGCCTCGTTGGCCTCTCCTCGACCGCACGTCGGCCGAGCGCTCTGCACACGTTGTATATCTCGCCGCTGAAGGCGCTCGCCGCCGACGT
>JBIOVC010000638.1:0-2755 GCA_044867545.1 Hyphomicrobiaceae bacterium
ATTCGGCATGCTCCGCCAGAAGCGCTCGCTTCTGAGCATCTCCTGGAAGGTCTCGTTGCCAAGGACACGAGACTCGATCGTCGGCCGTGCGGTGCGGTGCGCCTCAGAATGCGTGGAGACGATTGGCTGGTCCGCGCCGAGGGTGCCGAGAAGCAGAAATGCGCCTTGGACCGCCAGAGCGGCGATAATGACCATGCCGGCCAGATAGACCGCCAGGCTCCTGAGCCAGGCTGCACGGCTCGCGCCGCTGCTCCGCCAGTGGCCGAGAACCTGAAAACGCTTCATTCCGCTTACGCCGCACTATGGAAGCTGAATGCCCACAATTCGTCTCTACTTAGCCAGCGCAACCTCCGATGCCAACTGGCGGACCCCATATTTTTTCAGCCGTGCAAGCCAATTGAGGCAGAATCCTGCAGCATGGTCTACGCGGCAGGACTACCTCGCCGCGAGGCGGACGGCGCCGTCGAGGCGGATCGAGGCGCCGTTGAGCATGACGTTCTCGCAGATGTGCACGGCAAGTGCGGCGTACTCGGCAGGGTTGCCGAGGCGGTGCGGGAACGGCACCGTCGCCTCGAGCGCGCGGCGCGCCTCCTCCGGGAGCTCGGCGAACATCGGCGTATGGAACAGACCGGGCAGGATCGAGACGATGCGGATGCCGTCGCGGGAGAGATCGCGGGCGATGGGGAGCGTCATCGCCGCAACGCCGCCCTTCGAGGCTGCGTAGGCGACCTGCCCGATCTGGCCATCCTGTGCCGCGACCGACGCGGTCGTCACGATGACGCCGCGCTCGCCGTCGGGTCCCAGGGGCGCGAGAGTCATCATGCCGGCGGCGCTCTCGGCGACCATCATGAACGTGCCGATCAGGTTGACCTCGATCACCCTGGCGAAGGTCTTGAGGTCGTGGGGCTCGATGGCGCCGGTCTCGCGAACCCTGCGCACGATGCGCTTGCCGGTGGCGATGCCGGCGCAGTTGACCAGGATGCGCTCCTGGCCGTGCGCCTGCCGCACGGAGCTGAGGGCGGCCTTGATGCTCTCCTCCTTCGTCACGTCGCACCTCGCGAAGGTGCCGCCGAGAGCGCGTGCAATCTCGCTGCCCTGCGCCTCGTTCAGATCGAGGATGCCGACGCGGACGCCCCGGTCGGCCAGCGCCTGCGCCGTCGCCGCGCCGAGCCCTGAGGCACCGCCGGTCACGACCGCCGTCATGTCCTTGCCGAGTCGCATGTCATCTCTCCATGGAACGCGCGCGACTGCCGATGCGGCGAGACTAGGTGCCGCCGGACCGCGGGTCAAAGGCTCAGGCCGGACGCGCGCGCTGGAGCATCACGCCCGATGCGAAGGCGACCAGGCCGAGCAGGACATTGAAGCCGATCCTCAGGCCGGTGGCGTCGAGCCCCGGAACGAACGTATCGATCGCAAGCCCGGTCAGCGGGGTGACGATTGCGCCGACGACGCTCGGGAACACCAGCAGTACACCGCCAGCCGCAAACAGCACGGTTTCGATCACGCTGCTTCTCTTCAGCAGCCAGCCCTGGGCAGCAAAGGCCAGCATGGCAATGCCGGCGCCGGCCACGACGGCAATCTCGACGATGTCCAGCCAGCTGCCGCCCTTCGGCACTTTCATCAGCAGCCCGATGCCTTGAGGGTCGAGCACGAACACGAACGGCAGCAGGAAGGCCGGCATGGTGTACTTCCATGCCTGCAGCGTGGTTCGATAAGGATCGCCGCCGGTGATCGCCGCCGCGGCAAACGGCGAAAGGGCAGTCGGCGGGGAGACCTCCGACAGCACCGCGTAGTAGAAGATGAACATGTGCGCGGCGAAATCTGGCACGCCGAGCTTGATGAGCGCGGGCGCGGCGATGACGGCGCACATGATGTAGGAGGCGGTGACCGGCACGGCGAGGCCGACGATCCAGACGATCGCTGCGGTGAAAATGGCGGTCAGCAGCAGGCTGCCCTGCGCGTAGCCGATGATGATGTCGGCGAACCGCTGGGCGAGGCCGGTGAGGGTGACGACACCGACGATAATGCCCGCGGTGGCGCAGGTGGCGGCGACGTTGAGGACGCCGGTCGTGCCATCCCGCATGGCGCCGACAAAACGCTCCGTCACCGGCGCAATTCTCGGCGCAAGCAGCCCGACGGCCGCCGCCGCAACGAGGGGCACGAAGACCAGGAGCCAGATCTGACTGGTGATGGCCCGGTCGATGCGAATGCCGAAGAGATCGGCCAGGACGAGTCCGACGCTCACAAGCAGCGGCACAGCGACGGCCCACGGCACGAGCTTGGTGTCCTCCCGGAGTGCACTCAATGTGATCGCCAGAACGGTCGCCCAGAATACCGCCAGCACCGGCGAGAAGCCGAGCAGCATGAATGCAATGATGGAGATCAGCGAGCCGAAGTGGAACCAGTAGCCCTTGGTCAGCCGCCACAGCTCGCCCTTGGGCACCATCAACTCGCCGGAACCGCCCTGCCGGCGCGCGTCGATCTCGACCATGATGAGGATCGCAAAGTAGTAGAGGACGGTCGGAATGACCGCCATAGCGATCACCTCGAGGTAGGAGATCTTCAGGAACTCCGCGATCAGAAACGCGGCCGCGCCGAGCACGGGCGGCGAGATGATTGCGCCGAGGCCGCCGGCCGCCAGAAGGCCACCGGCCGCATTCTTCTCGTAGCCGGCCTTTTCCAGCAGCGGATATGAGACCGTGCCGATGGTCACGGTCGTGGCGACGCCCGAGCCCGATGGTCCGCCCAGCAGGAA
>JBIOVC010000639.1:0-3080 GCA_044867545.1 Hyphomicrobiaceae bacterium
ATATCACGCACCTGCCGCGTGACCAGTCACCGGATAACACGGACCCGTGAAGAAGGAGAAAAGCCATGGCGAAAGGTCAATTCTTGTTGGTCGCGGTCGCCTGCGCTCTGATCGGCGCGCCGGCGGCGACGGCCCATTCGGATGTGATCGTCAACGCCCATGAGATCAAGTGGGGGCCCACGCCGCCCTCGATCCCGCCGAGCGCGCAGGCCGCGGTGCTCCACGGCGATCCGGGCAAGGAGGGGCTGTTCGCGCTGCGCCTCAGACTGCCGAAGGGCTACGCCCTCCCGCCGCATACACACCCGAAGCCTGAGATCGTCACGGTCATTTCCGGCACGTTCCACCTCGGCATGGGTGAGAAGGCCGACAAGAGCAGGAGCCGGGCCCTGCCTGCCGGCAGCTTCTTTGCGCTGTCGCCGGGGATGGCGCATTTCGCCTACACCGATGAGGACACCGTGATTCAGCTCAACAGCACGGGTCCTTGGAGTCTCACCTACGTCAACCCACAGGATGATCCGCGCAACAAGAAGTAATTCGGCGAGCCGAGGGGCGCTAACGAACAGAGTTGAGAGGAACACAGATCATGTCAGCTACTTCCGGTATTCAACCTCACAATGAAAGACCGGCCGCCGTGTGGAGCTCCGGCGGCGCCGACTACGACCAGATCAGCCGCGGTATTGCCGACTCCGTAGAGCATTGCGTCCTGCGCCTCGATCCCAAGCCCGGCGAGCGCATTCTCGACTTGGCGACCGGAACCGGCTGGACCTCGCGGGCGGTCGCGCGGCGTGGAGCCACGGTCATCGGCGTCGACATCGCGGCTGACCTGATCGCGGCCGCGCGCGAGCGGGCCGAGGCCGAAGGACTTAACATTGACTATCGCACCGGCGACGCCGAGAAGCTGCCGTTCGCCGATGGAGAGTTCGACGCTGTCGTCTCCACTTGCGGGATCATGTTCGCGACCCGACCGGAAGCGGCCGCTGCCGAAGTGGCGCGCGTCGTGCGCAAGGGTGGACGCGTGGCGATCACCACCTGGCTCCCCGACAGCAACCTGTTCAAGATGTTCATGGTCATGAAGCCTTATATGCCGACTCCGCCCAATCCGGCACCGCCGTCGCCGTTCGAATGGGGCACGGCCGAGCGGGTGCGCGAGCTGATGGGGAGCGCCTTCGTCCTGCAGTTCGAAAGAGGCACTTCATTCTATCGCGAGCCGAGCGGCGAAGCGGCGTGGAATACATTCTCGACCGGGTATGGGCCGACCAAGGCGCTCGCTGGCAGCCTCGGTGAGGCGCACCGGGCCGAGCTGCGGCGCGACTTCATCGCCTTCCACGACAGCTTCCCCACCGAGCTCGGCATCTGCGTGCCGCGGGAATACCTGCTCAGCGTCGGCGTGCGGCGCTGATCGCGGCAAGGAGCCTCCACGGAAGGCAGTCGGCACCCGAACAGTGAGTCTTTCACCCGGGCTGGAGAAGCCCCAGCAAAGGAGAACGTCGATGGTTTACCTGCAGATCACCCTGAAGATCGCTCCCGTCAACCGGCCTGCAGCCGCAGGTGTCTACCAGCGCTACAAGGCGCCGTTTCTCGACACGATCGATGGTGCGAAGTCGAAGGAGTTGCTCGTCCGCGACGAGGACGTCGAGGTGCTTCACGGCTTCGACACGGCGGAGCAGGCGAATGCCTACCTGAAGAGTCGGCTGTTTTCCTCCGACGTTGTCGGCGCGCTCAAGCCGCTGCTCGAGGCCCAGCCGGACATCCGGATCTACAAGGCGGCCTGATCCTGATGTTGCGTGGCGCGGCCGGTCGAGGCCGAGAGCGCAGGAGTGCAACCGCGAGCTTCGCGGGGAGGATGGCTGACATGGGACAGACCTTGACACCGCGAAGGGCTCGTCTCCTGGACATTCAGGGGTTCGACGCCGCCGACATGCAGGAGCTCGCACCGGTCGCGCCTTGGCTGCGCCTGGCGTTTGCTCTGTGCGCTTTGCTCGGCGGACTGGGGACCGTCCTGGCGTCGCCCACCATCCTCCTCGCGCTCGCGCTGATCGCGGCGCTTGCAGCAGCGTCGCCGGTGCACCCCTTCGACCTTATCTACAACTACGGTATCCGACACGTCACCGGGACCGGCCCGCTGCCTAGACGCGGCGTGCCAACCCGTCTCGGTTGCGGGATGGGCGCCCTCTTGGTGCTGGTCACGGCTTGGACGTTCTCGGCCGGACACGCGGTCGTCGGCTACGCACTCGGCGGCATGCTTACGTTTGTGGTGCTTCTCGCGGGCACGACGGATATCTGCATTCCGTCGATGATCTACCGGTCGATCTTCGGCTGGCCGCGCGCTCGCGACGCGAAACGAAAGGATTGACAATGGCTGTCGAGCGCATGCACCGGCAAGTCTTTCTCCTAGCGACCGCGCAAGCACTTTTCCAAAGCGCGTCAGTCCTCGTCATGACCGTGGGAGGCTTGGCGGGCAGCCAGATTGCGACAAGGCCCGACTTGGCGACAGCCCCGATCGCATCGATGTTCCTCGGAACCGCAGTCTCAACATTTCCGGCGTCAGGCTGGATGGCAAAGGTTGGCCGTCGTAATGGGTTTGTACTGGGCGCGCTGCTGGGGGGCATTGGCGGCGTGACGGCTGCACTGGGCATCTGGCTCCACACCCTCCCCCTATTGGCGTTCGGAACGTTCCTCATCGGCTCCTATCAGGCCTTTGCGCAATTCTACCGATTTGCGGCGAGTGAAGTCGCAGACGAATCATTCCGGCCACGCGCGATCTCGCTCGTGCTGGCTGGAGGTATCGTCGCCGCGCTCCTGGGACCTTGGCTGGGACGCCTTGGCGGACCCTTGCTCGAACCGCAGTATGTCGGGTCCTTCCTCCTACTGTCGCTCGTGTCTTTGCTCGGCGCTGGCGTCATGCTTGGCCTTCGCATGCCTAGCGCCACGGTCGACAATGTCGACACGACAAACCAGCGGCAGTGGTTGGAGATCGTGACGCAACCAAGCTATCTCGTAGCACTCGTCGCAGCCGCTACGGGGTTCGGGGTGATGATCCTTGCGATGACCGCGACGCCGATCGCCATGACACATCACCA
>JBIOVC010000640.1:0-2127 GCA_044867545.1 Hyphomicrobiaceae bacterium
CCGGGAAATGAGCGGCGGCATCTCGTCTCCTCGGTCGGTTCCTACACTCCCGCGACTCGCTCCGCAAGGTACACCTGCGGGACGGGAACCTGCGTGCGCCGCGCGAGGTCCTGCGCTGTGGCCTCGAGCACCGGATGCGTGCCGGACTCGACCGGCTGCGGCCGCCTCGCCTTCAGCGCAAGCCGGTCCGAGAACGAGTAGCCGATGACGTTCGTCGCAACGGCGACGGCGACGAAGACCCAGAGCAACATGCCGCCGAGGAGCGCGCCGATCCCTACCGGTAGCGCCGTCAGGCCGGCGATCATGCCTTGACGGTTTTGATCTCGCCAGCGATCCGCTGATAGCCCCAGCGCGGGTTCTCTCGCACGAGGCGGAGCACCAACTCGCGGATCTCGTCGTCGACGGGCTGCCGTCCGATCCGGCGGGCATGTGTCCAGCGGCGAGCGACCAACCGGCGATGCCAGCGCAGCAGCGTCGCTGGGGTCATCAGAAACGAGCCCCAACGCTACGCCGCCTTCTCGCGGTCGCCGAGCTGAAACGCCATGCCCAAGCATCGCGCGTTGCCGCAGCACCACGCAGATCTCACCTCCATCAAGCCCGCGCGTTCGCGGTGACAAAACGCGCAGGTCTTTCCAGCGCGATGATGAATGCCCCCACGCCGATCATGAAGCCGGACCTGAGTCTGTGCGCAGCCAGGTGAGAAAGGGGCTGACATCGATGACGACAGTAACTCCGGTGATCCGACTATCGGGCACCGCGACCTTTGCTAGTCACCTTGCTGCGAGTTCCGGTTGTGCGCGCTTACGCCCGCTAGAGGTCGGGCAACGCGTCGACCGCCTTCTTCGCCGGTCCGCTCGGCGCATTTCCCGAGGCGACCGACCTGGAGATGCCCGTCAACTTCACCGGGACCTACGCCGCGATTCGCGCCTTCGTCCTGCTCAGCCTCGCGAGCACGCCGCCGATGGCCGGCTACTCGGCGTGAAGGCGGCGGCGCACTCGCTGAAGCAGGAGCTGCGGCCGGTGCTCGCCGCGCAGGGGATCAGAGTCCACGGCGTCTACCCGGGCGCGATCGACATCGACATGTTCGCCGGCATCGACGCGCCGAAGACGCCGCCCGCCGCGGTTGCGGCGAGCCTTCTCGACGATCTCGCCGACGATCTCGAAGATATCTTCCCCGAACCCGAACGCGGAAGCGATTGCGGGTCCTCTGGCGGATAGACCGGAAGGCGTTCGAGCGCGCCTTCTGCGGCGCCGTGGCAGCCTAGCTCGGCACTAGCCGGCCCGCTTCCAGGACCGGAACTGCGACAGGAGCCGCTCGCGCAGCGCCGGCGCGAGGGCCTCCTCGCGCGGCAGCCGGCCGGTGACGCGGATCGTCTCGCGGATCTGGTCGACGTACGTGACGCAGCCGGGGCAGTACGTGAGGTGGTGCTCGAACCGGCGGCGCTCCTCGGCCGGCAGCGCGTCCTCGATGTAGTCGGTGACGAGCTCGACGATGTCCTGGCAGCTGAGCTTCTTGTTCACGGGCCTTCCTCGTTACTCGTGTACCTAGGGTGCGTCGGCTGGGTAGAGCTCTGTGAAGAGCTGCCAGCAGGCTAGGTAGCGCTCGAGCCTGGAGAGGCCGGCCTTCACCCAGGCGTCCGTATCGAGGTCGTCGGCGATGTATTGCATCGGGTACTCCTCTGATTGTTTTTTTCCTATTTCGCGGCGCTGCCGCTTGAAGGGAAGGTGCCGTCGCCTTCCGTCCCCGACGGGGACCGGAAGGTGCGAAAGGATCGGGCACGACCTCTGGCCTATCTGGCCGCCTGGGACGTCCACCACGCCAACCTCTTCGATCGCGTCTCGCCTAAGACGAGGATCGAGCCATTCGGGCGCCTCGTCGAGCAGGTGATGAGCAGCGAGCCCTATGCATCGGCGCGCACCCGCACAGACCTCGACGCCGTCCTCGCCAAGATCACCGAGCACGAACCCAAGCTCACGCTCGCGGCCCAACCCGCCGAACGTCCGGATAACGTCTACTAGTCGCTCACGCGGAGCACGACCTTGCCCCGCTTGCCCGGCGCCAGGCTCCGCTCGAAGGCGGCCCGCGCCTCCTCGAGCAGGTAGACCGAGTCGATCTCCGGCCGCAGC
>JBIOVC010000641.1:0-2938 GCA_044867545.1 Hyphomicrobiaceae bacterium
TCCGCGTTCCCGACGTGCTGCCGGAGTTGTCAACGAAGCGGCTCCTGACGATGACCTGGCTCGAGGGGCGGCGGCTGCTCGAGTACAAATCCGCGCCGCTCGAGGACCGCAACCAGATCGCGCGCGCCATGTTTCGCGCTTGGTGGTACCCGTTCAGCCACTACGGCGTCATCCACGGCGATCCGCACCTCGGCAACTACACGATCTTCGAGGAACAGGGCCGGCCGGCGGGTATCAATCTGCTCGATTACGGCTGCATCCGCACGTTCTCCACTCCGTTCGTGCAGGGCGTGATCGACCTCTACACGGGGCTCGCCACCGGCAATCGCGATCTCATCGTGCACGCCTACGAGACGTGGGGCTTCAAGGGGCTTACAGCCGAGCTGATCGAGGCGATGAACATCTGGGCGCGGTTCATCTACGGGCCGCTGCTGGAGGACCGGGAGCGCTCCATTGCGGAGGGGACGACACCCGGCGAGTACGGCCGCAGGGAGGCGTTCACGGTGCACAAGATTCTACGCGAGAAGGGGCCGGTGACGGTGCCACGCGAGTTCGTGTTCATGGACCGCGCGGCGATCGGGCTCGGCGGGGTGTTCCTGCATCTCGATGCGCGCATGAACTGGTATCGCCTCTTCAACGAGACGATCGAGGGCTTCAAGCTCGAGGAGGTGGCGGAGCGCCAGCGCGCGGCGTTCGCAGCGACCGGCGTGCCGCTGCCGGTTGCGGGGCAGTGAGCGGGACCGGTCAGCGTGCTCGGCTACGGTCCTGAGCAGTGTGCCAGATGCGAATGACCTGCAACTCACGGTCTGTGAAGCGATACCATAGGACCAAGCGGGTTCGAGGGATCCAGATTTCCCACAAGCCGCGCTCGGAGATGTAACGTCCGCTTGCGGGGTGGAAGCAGAGAAAGTCCGCCAAGAACGCTTCGACCCGTCCTACCAGCCGTTCGGCTGCCTCGAAAGCACCCTGGTCTATGAGATAGTCGATCTGGCTTGCGAGATTCGCTCGCGCTTCGGGGTCGAGGACCCACGATCTCATGCGCTAGGTTGGCGCCTGGTCCGGGCCGACGCGATACGCTGGCGCAGCTCGGAAAAGACCTGAGGTCCCGAAATGCCCTCGCCGCGATCGAGGCGGGCGACCGCCTCCTCGATGGCTCGCTTCTCGCTTTCGGGCAGTGTCGAATAGACCGAAGGCCCGACTAGGCCGCGCGTGAGCTCGGCAAGCCCAGACAGTTGCTCGTCATCGAGCTGGTCGATCGCGCCGGCGATTTGAGCAATGGCTTCAGTGCGGTTCATGCCGAAAATATAGCACGATGCCAATGGTCGTGCACGTCGGCCTGTGCGCGGGCGTTCCGGGCCGACCTCAGGCGGCGCGGGAGCCGAAGCTGGAGGCGTCCTCGCTCAGCGGCTCCTCGGCGAAGCGCAATGCGCCGGTGATCCGCGCCCCCTCCTCGGCGGCGAAGGTCTGATGGCAGATCTCGCTGTCGACGCTGGCGGTCTTCTCGAGCTTCACGCGGATCGCGTTGATGGTCCCCTTGGTGGTGCCGCGGATGATGACCTCGTCGGCGACGACGCCGCCCTCGACGGATGCATCGGTATCGATAATCAGCAGCTTGCACTTGATGTTGCCGAATACCTTGCCTTTGACCAGGATGTCTCCGTCGCTTTCGAGGTCGCCCTTCATGTTGAGGTGCTCGTCGACGATCGAGTGGTGGCCGGGCTTGGCCCTGTCCTGCAGGCCGAACGAGGAGGAGGGCGGCGGCGCATAGCCGGCCGCGCGCGGGGCAAGGTCGGCCTCGGGCTTACCGATGGAAAGGGGTTGTGATTCAGCCTTCCTGCTGGTGAACATGATGCGGCCTTTCCCAATGGTCGAGCGGTGCGCACGCGCACGAATCGACTGCAACTATGCCGCCCGTCGCGAGCGCTGAGCAACACGCCCGGGGCCTTTTTGTGTGGGTTGTCAAAGCAAGACGACCGGCGTTTTGTCTTTTCCGGCGTGGGCGGTGCGTATGTGCCTCGCTGCTACCCGTGCAGGGAGCCGGCGGTGCGCAAACGGTTCATTTCGGCGCAGGTGCGGGTCGCAGGCTTGATGCGGCCCGTACGATTGCGTTACCAAGCAGGTCGGTCCTGCGATCGCGCGCATGGGGAGAGCAATGAGCGTCGACACCTCGAACGGCCACCCGGCCATGGACTACGCGGAGCATGAGCGAACGTTTCAGTGGTTCGTCCGCGGAACCATGTACGGAATCGTGATCGTCGCCTCGATTCTCGCGCTGATGGCGATCTTCCTGACCTAGTCCTCCTGCCGGCCCGGGTAGACCGGGCCTCCAACCCAACGCTGGCAGACCGTCGCCGATCGCGGCGCGATGTCATCGGTCAACTCATCGGAAGTGGCGATGACGACGATCGCGGTGACGACGGAAAGCGGTGCTGAGCCACGGGTTGCGGTCTCGCCGGAGACGGCGAAGAAGCTCGTCGCTCTCGGCGCGATGGTCAAGATCGAGGCGGGGGCCGGTCTCAGGTCGCGGTTCGCCGACGCTCTCTATGCGGCGCAGGGCGCCAGCATCGCCGCGAGTGCTGCCGAAGCGGTCGGCGGCGCCGACATGCTGCTCGGGGTGCGCCGGCCGGTGGTCGAGAGGGTGAAGGCGCTGAAGCCCGGCGGCCTCGTCGTCGCGATGCTCGATCCCTACTCGGACCGCGCCGGACTCGAGGCGCTCGCCGCTACGGGTGCCAGCCTGTTTGCCATGGAGCTGATGCCGCGGATCACGCGCGCGCAGTCGATGGACGTGCTGTCGAGCCAGGCGAACCTCGCCGGCTACAAGGCGGTGGTCGATGCGGCCTCGATGTTCGAGCAGGCGGTGCCGCTGATGATGACGGCGGCCGGCACCGTGCCGGCTGCCAAGGTGTTCGTGATGGGCGTCGGCGTCGCCGGTCTGCAG
>JBIOVC010000642.1:0-4341 GCA_044867545.1 Hyphomicrobiaceae bacterium
GCCCTGGCTCCGGCCGCTCGCCATACCAGCCGAGGCCGAACCCGTCGCCGTTCACCGCGCTGCGTGCTTCCCGGCTCGACCGGCTCTGCACGACCAGGCTCTGGACCGGCGCCGTCACGAAGTCCTCAAGGAAGATCGGCTCCCCCACGTAGGCGATCCAGCGGCACATTCCGATTGCTCCTTCGCTCGGCCGCCTCAAATGACGGGCGGCCGGTCGATTCGGCAATCTAGCGCGAATTATGGCCGGTATCAGTCACCCCGGAGACGCGGTTGACAGGGTGTTGCACCCGGTCCGCTCCGCGCACGAATGGGTCGGCAACCTTCAGGCCTCAGCCGCCAGCCTGGCCTCGATGGCATCGAGCGCCGCCTCCGCCTTGGCGCCATCGGGGCCGCCAGCCTGCGCCATGTCGGGACGCCCGCCGCCGCCCTTGCCGCCGAGCGCCTCCGCACCCGCCCGCACAAGGTCGACGGCGCTGTAGGACTTGGTGAGATCCTCGGTGACGCCGACCGCGAGGCCCGCCTTGCCGTCCTCGGTCACGCCGACGATGGCGACGATGCCGGAGCCGACCTGCTTCTTGCCGTCGTCGACGAGGCCGCGCAGGTCCTTCGGGTTCAGGCCCTTGACCGTGCGGGCGAGCAGCTTGACGGCGCCAACCGTCTTGATCGCGGACGCCGCTGCCGCCGCACCGTTGCCCGCGCCCGCGCCAGCGCCGCCGAGTGCCAGCTGCCGCTTTGCGTCGGCGAGCTGCCGCTCGAGCGCGCGACGCTCGTCCATCAGCGCTTTGACCCGATCGACCACCTCATCGGGCCTGGTGCGCAGTGCACCTGCGACCTCCCGCACGATCTCGTCCTGCCGCGCCAGATAGGCGCGCGCGCCGTCCCCGGTCAGCGCCTCGATGCGGCGCACACCCGCCGCCGATGCCGTCTCCGCCACGATCCGGACGAGACCGATATCGCCCGTACGCTTGACGTGCGTGCCGCCGCAAAGCTCGACCGACCAAGCCTTATTGGCCTTCGCACCGGCCGTCCCCTCACCCATCGAGACGACCCGCACCTCCTCGCCGTACTTCTCGCCGAACAGCGCCATCGCACCCGACTGCATAGCGTCCTCGAGCGCCATCAGCCGTGTCTCGACCGGGCTGTTCTCCAGCACGATCGCGTTCGCCAGCGCCTCGACCTTGCCGATCTCGTCTGCGCTCATCGGCTTGGTGTGCGAGAAGTCGAAGCGGAGCCGGTCGGGCGCAACGAGCGACCCCTTCTGCGCCACGTGGAGCCCGAGCACCTGCCTCAGCGCCTCGTGCACGAGATGGGTTGCCGAGTGGTTGGCCCGGGTCGCCGAGCGGCGCGCGTGATCGACCTCGAGCGCGACCGCATCGCCGGCCTTGAAGCTGCCGGCCTCGACCGTGCCGAAATGCACGAGGACATCGCCGAGCTTCTTCTGGGTATCGGTGACGCGGAAATGCGCGCCGTTGGCCCCCTTGATCAGGCCTTCGTCGCCCACCTGGCCGCCGGACTCGCCGTAGAACGGCGTCTGGTTGACGATGATCGCGCCCTCGTCGCCCTTGGCGAGCTTCGCCGCCCGCTTGCCGCCCTTCAAGATTGCCTGGATCTCGCCCTCTGCGGTCTCAGTGTCGTAGCCGAGGAACTCGCTGGAGCCGGTCTCCTCCCGTATCTCGAACCACAGCGACTCGGTCGCCGCATCGCCCGAGCCCTTCCAGGCGCTGCGCGCTTCCTCCTTCTGCTTATCCATCGCCGCGTTGAACGCATCGGTATCGACCGCGATCCCGCGGGGCTTCAGCGCATCCTGCGTGAGATCGAGCGGGAAGCCGTAGGTGTCGTAGAGCTTGAACGCAACCTCTCCAGAGAACGTATCGCCGCGTTTGAGGCTGCCGCTCGCCTCGGCGAGAAGGCCGAGCCCGCGCTCCAGCGTCTTGCGAAAGCGCGTCTCCTCCAGTCGCAACGTCTCGGTGATGAGACCCTGCGCGCGGACGAGCTCCTGGTAGGTATCGCCCATCTGGCGGACGAGCGCCGGCACCAGCCGCCACATCAGCGGGTCACGCGCCCCGAGCAAGTGCGCATGCCGCATCGCGCGGCGCATGATCCGCCTGAGCACGTAGCCGCGCCCCTCGTTCGACGGCAGCACGCCGTCCGCGATCAGGAAGCTCGTCGCGCGCAAGTGGTCGGCGATCACCCGATGGCTCGCCTTGTGCGCGCCCTCCGCCTTGACGCCGGTCGCATCCTCCGACGCCGCGATCAGCGCGCGGAAGAGATCGGTCTCGAAGTTGTCGTGCGTTCCCTGCAGCACCGCAGAGACGCGCTCGAGGCCCATGCCGGTATCGATCGACGGCCTCGGCAGCGCCACGCGGTCGCCGGGCGCGCGCTGCTCGAACTGCATGAACACCAGGTTCCAGATCTCGATGAACCGATCGCCGTCCGCATCCTTGGAGCCGGGCGGCCCGCCGGGCACATCCGGCCCGTGGTCGTAGAAGATCTCCGAGCACGGCCCGCAGGGGCCCGTCTCGCCCATCTGCCAGAAGTTGTCGGAGCCCGCGATCCGGATGATCCGCGAGTCGGGGAGCCCCGCGATCTTCTTCCAGAGACCGAATGCCTGATCGTCATCGACATCGACGGTGGCGATGAGCTTCTGCTTCGGCAGGCCGTATTCCTTGGTGACGAGGTTCCAGGCAAGCTCGATCGCGCGGTCCTTGAAGTAGTCGCCGAACGAGAAGTTGCCGAGCATCTCGAAGAAGGTGTGATGGCGCGCCGTGTAGCCGACATTGTCGAGATCGTTGTGCTTGCCGCCCGCGCGCACACACTTCTGCGCGGTCGTCGCCCGCTTGTAGCTGCGCGTCTCCTGGCCGGTGAACACGTTCTTGAACTGCACCATGCCGGAGTTGGTGAACATCAACGTCGGATCGTTGCGCGGCACCAGCGGCGAGGACGGCACGACCTCGTGGCCGTGTTTCTTGAAATACTCCAGGAACGCGCTGCGGATTTCGTTGACGCCGCTCATCGATCTCTCGTGCCAAGATGGTTCTCGGGCAGGGCCCGAGCGGGCGAGTCTTAGCGAGCGGTCGCAATGCTGTCCAGGAAACGGGCCAAATCAAGGGGCTTCGCCCCTCGAGCACTCCCACCAGGGGCTAGCCCCTGGACCCGCGACATCAATCAGGGTTTCCAAAGGGCCAGCCCTTTGGCGGGGTGCAGGGGCAGAGCCCTTGCTCTTACCGCTTTACCTTGCCGGCCTTCTGTGCGACCGCGCCGCCCTCTGCGAAACCGTCGGGGCCTTCCTCGGCCTCCGCCGCCTCCTCGCCCTCGGGCGTCGCCAGCATGCGGTCGACGATCAGCCCGGCATTCTGCCGGACCGCCTTCTCGATCTTGGCGGCGATCTCCGGGTGATCCTTGAGGAACGCTTTCGTATTCTCACGGCCCTGACCGATCCGCTGGCCGCCGAACGAGAACCATGCGCCCGACTTCTCGATGATATTCGCCTTGACGCCAAGGTCGACCAGCTCGCCGGTCTTCGAGACGCCTTCGCCGTACATGATGTCGAACTCGACCTGCTTGAACGGCGGCGCCACCTTGTTCTTCACCACCTTGACGCGGGTCTGGTTGCCGACCACCTCGTCGCGCTCCTTGATCTGCCCGATGCGCCGGATGTCGAGCCGGACCGAGGCGTAGAACTTGAGCGCGTTGCCGCCCGTCGTCGTCTCCGGATTGCCGAACATGATGCCGATCTTCATGCGAATCTGGTTGATGAAGATCACCATGCAGCCCGACTTGGAGATCGAGGCGGTGAGCTTGCGCAGCGCCTGGCTCATCAGCCGCGCCTGCGAGCCCGGAAGGCTGTCGCCCATCTCGCCTTCGAGCTCGGCCTTGGGGGTGAGCGCCGCGACCGAGTCGATGACCAGCACATCGATCGCGCCGGAGCGCACCAGCGTGTCGGCGATCTCGAGCGCCTGCTCCCCGCTGTCCGGCTGCGAGATCAGCAGGTCCTCGACCTTGACGCCGAGCTTCCTCGCATAGACCGGATCGAGCGCGTGCTCGGCATCGATGAAGCCGCAGATGCCGCCCTTCTTCTGGGCCTCGGCGACGACGTGCAGCGCGAGCGTGGTCTTGCCGGAGGACTCAGGCCCATAGATCTCGACCACCCGACCGCGGGGCAGCCCGCCGATGCCGAGCGCGATGTCGAGGCCGAGCGAGCCGGTCGAGATCGACTCGACGTCGATTCTGCGGTCGTGCGCGCCGAGCCGCATGATCGAGCCCTTGCCGAAGTTCTTCTCGATGTGGGCCAACGCGTGCTCGAGCGCCTTGGTCTTGTCCATCGCGTCCCCCTCGATCACC
>JBIOVC010000643.1:0-3527 GCA_044867545.1 Hyphomicrobiaceae bacterium
GTCGGCAAGCGCGCGATTCATATGTGATCGCCTTGTTTGGCACCTGCGGACGACGTTGTTCCGGGTCCGGACGTCGGGCGGACGTTGAGATGCTCTCCCCAAGCGCCTCTGCTGCCACTTGAAAATCACAGTAGCAGCCTTTGGCCTTGCGGCGTTTCAATGCACGCCTCGATCCGGCTCTCCCCCGCATTGCCTTGCTCGAGCGTGACGAGAGCGTCGGCGCCAACAGAGGCGAGGCGGTAACGCATGCGCTCGGGCGCCTCGTCGAACAACCTGACCTGCGTCAGCATGCACCCCTGGTCTTTGAGCCGCCGCGATGGGTGGCCTGTCGTCGTCCGCTCGATGAGCGACGGTCCGGCGCCGAACAGGATCAGGCTGCCATCCCTGGGGACGGTCTGGCGCCAGCCGAGATCGGCCTGGAGCAGTGCGACGGGCTCACCAACGTCGAAGGCTGCATTCTTGATCGATGCATCGAGGTTCTCCACGCGAACCGCCCAGCCGAACAGGCGAGGCCGGCGCATCAGCGTGCGCTTCATATCGGGCTGATCGAGTCCGTACCAGCGTGGGTGCTCGGGATTGGCGGCCGAGGGATCGATGGCAACGATGTCTAGATAGCATTCCCTTCCGAGCTTCACAGCAAGGCTGTGTGTGCCGAAATCCGTGGTCTTCCACGCCGGCTGTGGCTCAACCCCAAGCTGCTGAGCCACGAACTCCGCTCCCTGCTCCAGGCTCTCAGCCACGAGCACTAGGTGATCGATGCTAGCCATCGCGCGGCTCTCAACCCGTGGTCTTCGCTCTCAAAACGTCTCCACCCAGGGCCTCAGCTCCACCTCCCACGTCCAGGCGCTCCTCGGCTGGCGCACGATCTGCAGGTAGGTCTCGGCGATCGCGTCGGGATCGAGCATGCTGTCGGGCTGATCCTCCTTGCCCTCGACGCGGCCGCCCTCCTCGCTGCGCACCTGGCCGTCGATGACGAAATGGGCAACGTGGATGCCTTTGGGCGCAAGCTCGCGCGCCATCGACTGCGCCAGTCCCCGCAGCGCGAACTTGCCCATCGCGAATGCCGCTGACTGCGGGTAGCCCTTGACGCTCGCCGAGGCGCCCGTGAACAGGATGGCGCCGTCCCCCTGCTTCAGCATGCGCCGCGCGGCCTCCTGGCCGACCAGGAAACCGCCGAACGCCGTGACGTTCAGCGCGTGCGAAACCTTCGACGGCGCGAGTTGGGCGATTGGTCCGCGCATGCGCTGGCCGGCGTTGTAGAGCACGACGTCCAGCCGGTCGAACTCGCGGTCGAGCGACTCGAACACCGACGCGACGTGATCGATGCGGGAGACGTCGGCCGAATAGGACAGTGCACCGGTCTCGGCCGCCAGCGCGTCGAGCTTCTCCTTGTGGCGTGAGGCGACGGCGAGACGGTAGCCCTCGCGCGCCAGCACCCGCGCGAATGAGGCGCTGATTCCCGAGCCGACGCCGAAGATGAGTGCGTTTCGGGACATGGGCGGCTCCTCTCCTTTGGTCGCTTAATCCAGCGGCACGTTGAGCTTGGTGCCCTTGGTGATGATCCCGCCGCGATTGCCGATCTCGATCGAGCCGTAACGCTGGCGAAAGCATTCGGGCAGCGGCCTATCGCCCGGAATGGACAGCCACAGGCGCAGCAGGTGTCGCTTCTTGCTAGCCTCGGGCCAGTCGCGGAAACCCGTGCGGTCGTGCATCAGCGTGTGGTTGTAAACGAGCTGCATGTCGCCGGGCTCGAGCTGCATGCCGAAACTGAGGCGGGGATCGTTGGCAAGCGTATCGAACAGGTCGAGGGCTTCGACCCGGGCAGGCGTCAGCCGCGGCGCGTCGGCAAACCGCTGCGCGCTGTCGATGTACTGGCGCTGATAAATGCCGGTGAGGAAACCGGCATGCCAGTTGAGCACCGGAATCCCGAAGTAAGGCTTCTCCCCCTCGGGCACCTCGCCGCGCCGGTCGGTGGCGATCGGCTCGAACATCAGCCGCGCGAGGTCGGGTCGTCTCCTCAGCATCTCGTTGTAGACCGCCGCCGTGCTGACGAGCAGCGACTTGCCGCCCTCCATCGCCTCGCGAATGCAGAGCAGGCCGACGACGTCGGCGGAATCGGTGTGAAACGTCTGCCGCTCGGCCGTCTGATAGATGCGCGTGTTCGGGTCGTTGGGGTCGGCGCCGATGTCGCGCACGTGGCCCAGAATATGGCCCATCGCGTTCTGCGACCGCGCCGAGCCCAGATGCGCGCCGATCCCGCAGAAGATCGTCGCCACCAATTCCAGGCTGTAGTTTGCTACGGGAAGCCCGCGCAGCACCTCGAATCCAATGCCGTGGATCAGCGTGTGCCTCAGCTCGGCGAGGTGGGCGCCGAAACGCGGAAGCGGGAACCTCTCCTTGGTAATCGAGCCGATTTCTTTGGTCTCGGCGAGGAACGATCTCGCGGCGCGCTCCAACTCGGCGATATCCGCCGCCGATAGTTGCACCAGCCAGCGATCGGGATTGGCGGCCATCGTCTCGCCGAGCCAGGCGGACGGGATGTCGATCAGGCCGGGCGGAAGCGCCGCTGCGGCAGACATGGGAGGACCTTTTGGACGATCGCCCAACCCTATCACTCGCGCGCTTCCAGCATCAATCTGCGATGGATGGAGGTCACGCCCGCGGATGGGCGGCGTCGTAGACCTCGAGCAGGCGGGCGCGGTCGACCTCGGTGTAGACCTGCGTGGTCGACAGCGAGGCGTGGCCCAGCAGCTCCTGGATCTGCCGCAGGTCCGCGCCGGCAGAGAGCAAATGGGTGGCAAACGAATGGCGAAGCGCGTGCGGCGTTGCCGTCGCCGGCAGGCCGAGCGCCTCGCGCATCTCTTCCATCGCGAGCTGGATGATGCGCGGGCTCAGCGGTCCGCCCTTGGCGCCGAGGAACAGCGGGCCGTCGGGGTCCGGCGGATAGGGGAGCAAGACGCGATAGCGCGTGATTGCCTCGATGATGACAGGGAGCACTGGGACGAGCCGCTCCTTGCCGCCCTTGCCGACGATCCGCAGCACGTCGCGGTCACCGGTCGGAGCATCCTTCACGCGGAGACCAAGCGCTTCCGAAATACGGAGTCCAGCGCCGTAGAGCAGCAGGAACACGGCGACGTTCCGGGCAGCGATCCAATCGAGCTCAGAGTCCATGCCGGCCTCAACCACCTCGCCCGCTTTCTCGACGGTCAAAGGCTTCGGCACGGAATGCGGCACCTTCGGCAGCGCGATCGCAGTCAGCGCGCGGTTGACGCCGATCTCCTGCGCCTCGAGCCAGCGGAAGAAGGTGCGCAGCGCCGACATAGTGCGGGCAAGCGACCGGTTCGACGCGCCCTCCTTGCGGCGCCGCGCCATGAAGCGGCGGAAGGCCTTGGCATCGAGGCTTGCGAGATCGGACAACGACGGCGGGCGGCCGAGATCGGCGGCAAGGAAGTGCGTGAACTGGTCGAGGTCGCGAGCATAAGCCTGCCGCGTCAGCTCCGCATGTCCGCGCTCGTGGGTCAGATGAT
>JBIOVC010000644.1:0-10052 GCA_044867545.1 Hyphomicrobiaceae bacterium
TGGAAGGCATTTCGCAGCTCAAGGAAACGATCGACCAGATCCGCTCCACGCTGAACCCGAGCCTCGATATTCAGGGCGTCGTGCTCACCATGCACGATGCGCGGACGGGGCTGTCGCGCGAGGTGGCGGATGAGGTGAGAGCCTTCTTCGGCGCCAAGGTCTATGAGACCGTGATCCCGCGCAACGTGCGGGTGGCGGAGGCGCCGTCGCACGGCAAGCCGATCCTGCTCTATGATTACGACTGCCCCGGCAGCCAGGCCTATATCAAGCTGGCTAGCGAGATCATCAATCGGGAACGCCACATCAAGGCTGCCTAAAGCGCTGCGATTCAACGGAGAATTCTGATCTATGGCTCTCCCCCTGCAGAAAAACAGGCTAGGCCGAGGGCTGGCGTCGCTGATCGGCGAGGCGGCGCCTGCGGAACCGCGGCTGCCGGTCGACGGCGAGCAGCGCAGCCTGACGCTCGATCAGATTCGCGCAGGCCGGCTCAATCCGCGCAAGGACTTCCGGGAGGAGGACCTTGCCGAGCTTGCGGATTCGATCCGGCAGAAGGGTCTCGTGCAGCCGATCGTGGTGCGGCCGGACGGGACCGGCAGCTACGAGATCGTCGCCGGCGAGCGGCGCTGGCGGGCGGCGCAGCGGGCGGGGTTGCATCAGGTTCCGGTGATCGTACGCGATCTCGGCGACCAGGAGGCGCTCGAGCTCGCCATCATCGAGAACGTGCAGCGGACGGACCTCAACGCGATCGAGGAGGCGAGCGGCTATCGCGAGCTGATGGAGCGGTTCAACTACACGCAGGACCGCCTTGCCGAGGTCATTGGCAAGAGCCGCAGCCACCTGGCCAACACGTTGAGACTGCTAAAGCTTCCGGATAGCGTGCAGGCTCTCGTGCAGCAGGGAAAGCTGACGGCGGGTCATGCGCGGGCGCTGGTCGGCCGCGCCGACGCCGAGGCGCTAGCGCAGCTCATCATCGAAGATCAGATGAATGTGCGCGACATCGAGGAGCTGGTGCAGAACGGCGGCGCGGCGAGCGCAAAGGTGCGCAAGACGCGGGACAAGGACGCCGATACGCGCGCGTTCGAAAAGGAGCTGGCCGACGTGCTCGGCCTGAAGGTCGAGATCCGGCGCGGCTCGGGCGAGAGCGGCGCGCTGATGATCAAGTACGGGAACTACGACCAGCTCGACTACATCCGCGCGCGGCTGGTGAGCGGCGTGGGCGGCGGTTAGACCAGCCGCAGGCGACCCAATTCCTTCGCAACGAGCCCACGGTCGGCAAGCCGCTTGACGGCGGCATTGAGCGTGCTTTCCGGTATTCCGATTTCCGCGGCGATTGCCTTTTGTGTTCCGCCGATGGCACCGCCTTTTCTCCGGAGATGCTGCAGTATGCGGCGATCTGAACGCGCGATACGCGGTTGTTTTTTGGGCCGCGATATCCGAGCGGTTTTGAAATCGGAAATCCCCAGAGTTTCCTTCAGGCCGCTCTGCCACGCCTCGTAGATGCGGGCGGCGACCTCGTATTCGCTGCTTCTGGAATATTTTCTGATCTGCGGCGCTATCGTCGCCACCGCGTCAGCCGTTTCCTGAAGGATCGCTTCGATCCTTTGCAGCGAGAGGTCGGCGCGGGTCTGACCGAGCTCGATAAGCCTGCGACGATCGGGCCAGTTGGTGGAGCCGTTCAATGTGAGCGCCATGTTATCGGCGGCGATGTAGGCAGTGGTGCAGACGAGGTCGTAGACGGGCGCGAGCTGTGCCGGGCCGTTCACGTCGCCGTAGAGGATCCCGAAATTCTTCAGATGGGCGTCGCCGTTGCGGATCGCGCAATTCAGCACAAAAAGCCGGTAGAGCTTTTCGGCGGCATTCGGATAATCCGCGGGCTCGACGAACTCTCGAAGCCGCTTGAACAGGCGCGTCTCATAGCCGCCGGAATACTTCTGATCGGTGCGCAGGCCATTCAGGACGCAAAAATCCTCGAAACCAAGGTAGCCGCCGTTCTGCAGATCGAAGCGGTCGACCACCAGAGCCGCGCCGTTCTCCGATAGCCTGAAATCTGGAACGGAGAGACCGGCGGCGCGCGCCGCGCCCAGGCAGAAGAACTCATTCGCGGCGAGGTCCGGATAGGTCTCGGCGTTCCAGAGCTTCACGATGTGCGTCGCCCCATGAACGTTGAAGCGCTCGGGAGATTTCAGAGGATCATCCCTGCCTCGAATCATCACCTTGGGCTGAATGCCGGAAAGTCCGGAGTGGACGGCGAACGTCTCAAAGAGATGGTCGAACAGCTTGCTGTTGCGCCGGGCACGGAGGATCTCGTCGATCGACTGGAACGGCACGTCCTCGGAGAGATCGCTGTCGATGGCGGAGTAGCGAATACGGCCGATCTGCGTGCGGCCGACGATGCCGAGGAGGTCGAAATCGTCGAACGTGCCGACAGCCTTGGCGAAGCGAAGCCGCAGGTGCTCGCGCAATGCTCCCTCGGGCAGGTTCATGTCGAAGATCGGCGCGAGCCCGACCGGCGTGTTCCAGGATGCGACGCGCACGGGCATCGTGACGGATACTGCGCGCGCGGCATCGGCGGCGGGCTCGTAGGCAAACGTCGAGCCTCTCGCCCCCAGTCGGTCCAGCACGCCGGCGCGCCGTCTATCGGACCAGACGCGGATCACGGGTTTCCTGCTCCTCCTCCGCGACGAGGTCGTCGAGTGTCGGGCGCCGCTGGTTGAAAGCGGTGATGCGAAGGTCCAGCCCGACGGCGTTCAGGATGCGCTGGAGGTTCTTGAAGCCCATCTCGGGCAGGCGGTGGTTCTCGAGCGCGGCAATGCGCGGCCGGCTGACGCCCGATTTGGCGGCCAGCTCATGCTGCGTCAGGCCGAGCTTCCTGCGGCTGGCTTTGACCAAGTCGCCGATATCCGTAAGGTCAAGCATGTCTCGTATACGATACTAAAGTGCCTGATTCAGGCGCCATTGATTCTTGTAAGAGATGTTCCCTTGGATGTCAATGTATCATATAACTAACAAAATGGCTCAATTCGCCAATTTGTATTGTAGGCGATACATTCCTTCAAGGTCAATCCGGAGGGGGTATTGGCTGTAGCGGCCGGCGGGACTCATGCCGGATCGTGCAAGACGACAGACCTCAATGCTTGACGCGTCCAATGCCGCTCAGGCAATGCTCACCCCGGCTCGAAGTGGCCCCGGATCCGATCGACATGAGCGATGAAGTCCTGGCGCGGCTCGCCGCGCTCATCAAATCGCGCCGTACTGCCGGCGCCGACAAATCCTACACGCGGCAACTGCTCGATGCCGGGATTGGCCGCTGCGCGAAGAAGCTCGGCGAGGAAGCCGTCGAGACCGTCGTCGCGGCGCTCGCCGAGGACAACAAGGCGCTGACGAACGAGGCCGCCGATCTCGTCTATCATCTGCTGGTCCTGCTCGAGATCCGGAACATCCCGTTCGACGACGTCACCCGCGCGCTTGCCGGGCGGATGGGAACATCAGGCCTCGCCGAAAAGGCTCAGCGCGGCACGCAATGAACGAGATCACGCAGCGGTTGCGCAGGTTCGAGCCGGTGGCCTACCGCACGAACATTCAGTTCTCACCCTACCAGGTGTTCTCCCGCGAGGAATGGGCGCGGCTCAGGGAGGACACGCCCATGACGCTCGTGCCGCGCGACCTGGCGCAGCTTTCGGGCCTGATCGAAGAGCTGTCGATGGAGGAGGTCGAGCAGATCTACCTGCCGCTGTCGCGTCTGCTCAACCTCTACGTTGCTGCCTCGCAAGAACTGGAGGCGGTTACCTCGCGGTTCCTCGGACGCAACGACATCCGGGTGCCGTTCATCATCGGCATCGCGGGCTCGGTAGCGGTCGGCAAGAGCACGACGGCGCGCGTCTTGAGGGCGCTGCTTGCGCGCTGGCCGGATCATCCGCGCGTCGATCTCATCACCACCGACGGCTTCCTGCTGCCGAACGCTGAGCTCGAACGGCTCGGGCTGATGGAGCGCAAGGGGTTTCCGGAGAGCTTCGATACGGCGCGTCTGCTCAACTTTCTTGCAGAGGTGAAATCCGGCGCAAAGCGTGTGGAAGCCCCGCTCTACTCGCACTTCCACTACGACATCCTGCCCGGACAGACGGTAGTCGTGGAGCGGCCAGACATCCTGATCGTGGAAGGCCTCAACGTGCTGCAGCCGGCGCGAATGCCGCGCGACGGAGAGGCGGTGCCGTTCGTGTCGGACTTCTTCGACTTCTCGATCTACATGGATGCCGACCCGGAGGTGATCGAGAAGTGGTACGTGACGCGGTTCATGAAGCTGCGCACGACGGCGTTCCGCGATCCTGCCGCCTACTTCCATCGCTATGCGCAGCTGACGATCGACGAGGCGCAGGCGCGGGGCCTGGAGATCTGGCAGACGATCAATCTCCGGAACCTGCAGGAGAACATCCTGCCGACGCGGCAGCGTGCGCGGCTGATCCTGCGCAAGAGCGCGAGCCACCGCATCGAGAGCGTTGCGCTCAGGAAGCTCTAGGCAGTTTCGAGCGAAATGGAAAAAGGCGGCCACCCACTGACATGGCGGCCGCCAGTTGCTGCTCTGGGTAAGAGCTAGTCGTCAATTTGCCGAGAGGGATCTGTTGATGGGGGCCGTGCGGGCAAAGCCCGGATGACGCGGCGCAGCGTCTGACCTCGCCAATGCCGCGTGCATGCGCGCCTGTTTGTACTTGTCGCGCAGCCGGCGAATGGTCGACGGATTCCCAATTCCAAGAAGTTCGCGAATTGCAGTTGTCGGCCTGATGCCGGGGTTGTTCTTTATCACCCGGTCGAGCTCGTGCAGTCGGTGGCTGTCGTCAATGCCGGTGCCCTTGGGGCGGCCGCGCCGGGCTTTCGGTTCGGACATGCGGAGCGTGCCTTGCAATGATTCGTAATATGAGTGTGCGTCGGCAAGCGCCTGTAATCCAGGGAGATTAAATCGTCCCCGGCCGGAGAAACGCTGGTTGCAGCGGAAATAGTGGTCAAAATGTCTGTATACTGGATGATTTCTTGTGCAACTCGGGGCAACTTCGAAGAATAGACGGGCGGAAATACAAGTCGAGGCGCCGTTTACAGCAGCCCTTTCTCTTTGGCGAGCTCGGCGAGCGAGGTCTCGGGGCGAGCGCCCAGGTGGCTGATGATCTCGGCCGCCGCCATGCTGGCGAGCCGGCCCGCGGTCTCCGGATCACGACCGGAGGTCAGGCCATAAAGGAATCCTGCAGCGTAGAGGTCGCCGGCGCCGGTGGTATCAACAACGTGCGCGACGGGAAAGGCCGGCACGGTGACTGCGCGGCCGCCGGAATAGATCGTCGAGCCCTTGGCGCTGCGGGTGAGCACGGCGATGACGACGTCGGCCGAGGCCTGGCGTGCGGCCTCGTCATAGGACGTAGTCTGATAGAGCGAGGTCACCTCGCTCTCGTTGGCGAACAGAATGTCGATGCGGTCGCGGATCAGCGTCAGAAACTCGGCGCGGTGGCGATCGACGCAGAACCCGTCCGACAAGCTGAGCGCAACCTTGCGGCTGGCGGCGGTGGCGATCTCGGCACTCCGGAAGAAGGCGGCCTTGGCCTCCGGCCGATCGAACAGGTAGCCCTCCAGATAAACGATCTGCGCTGCACGGATCATCTCGGTATCGAGCATGCCGACGTCGAGCTCGGGGCTCACGCCGAGGTAGGTGTTCATGGTGCGCTCGCCGTCTGGCGTCACCAGAATCAGGGAGCGCGCCGTCGGCGTCCCGCTCCGGGAAAATGGCGCAGTAAACGCGACGCCGGCAGCGCGGATGTCGTGGGCGAAGATGTTGCCGAACTCGTCGTCGGCGACCTTGCCGATGAAGCCGGCGCGGCCGCCGAACGAGGCGACGCCGACGATGGTGTTTGCAACCGAGCCGCCAGAGATCGCAATCGCAGGGCCCATCGCGGCGTAGAGATGCTGGGCAGTGTCGGCGTCGATAAGGCGCATGTGGCCTTTGTCGAGGCGATGCTCCGCGAGAAAGGCATGGTCGCAGCGGCCGATGACGTCGACGATCGCGTTGCCAATGCCGACCACGTCGTAACGGGTCTCGGTCATGCTAGTCCCGGCGCTGCACCTGAGGAGCAACGACTATAGTTGGCGCGCCTGCCGCCGCAACCTATTCCGCTCGCGGCGCGACGCCGCGATGGGACCACAGGCGGGCCTTGGCGAAAGGCCGTCCGGCGATGCTATAAGCACCCGTGCAATCGAGGGGTCTCGAAGAGGTCGTCCATGGCGTCAAATCAGTCTCCGGTGACCATCCCCGTGCTTCAGCAGATGAAGCGGGAGGGGAAGAAGAGCGCCGGCTTCGTCGCCTGGGACTACCAGACGGCACTGATCGCCGACCGCGCCGGAGCGGACTTCGTGGTCGTCGGCGACTCGGTCGGCGTCAACCTGCTCGGCCACGACACGACGCTCGAGGTGACGCTCGAGGAGATCCTGGTCTTCTGCAAAGCCGTGCGGCGCGGCGTGAAGCGCGCGCTGGTGATCTGCGACATTCCGTTCGGCCCGCTGCAGGAGGGCGTCGGTCAGGTGCTCAAGGCGGCCGTGCGCCTCGTTAAGGAAGGCGGCGCAGACATGGTGAAACTCGACGCGGCGGCCGAGTTTCCCGAGGCTGTTACGGCGCTGACGCGGGCCGGCATCCCGGTGTTCGCCCAGTTCGGCCTGACGCCGCAGACGGCAATGAAGTACGGCATCCCCTACAGCGCACAGAACTCTACGGACGCGCAGGCGACGGGCGAGATGACGACCAAGCTCGTCGAGGAGGCGAAGAGGCTCGAGAAGGCGGGCGCGGCCATGCTCGACTTCACCAATTCCGGGCCTGTTGCGGGGCCGGCGGTGGTCAAGGCCGTTTCCATCCCTGTGATTGGCGGCTTCGGCGGTGGCCCGTGGCTCGACGGGCGCGTGCGGCTCGCGCAGACGGCCAACGGTTCGTCGGCCAAGTGGATCGACTCCAAGGCCGATACCTACGTCAACACGGCGAAGCTCACGCTGGAGGCGTTCATGACATTGATCGCCGACGTGCGAGCCGGCAAGCAGATCAAGGGCTGACGGGGCTGCCTCATGGCGACAGCAACGATCGACGGGATTACCACGCGCTACGAGGTGATCGGCTCAGGGCCGCCGCTCTTGATGTATGCGCCCGGCGGGTTCGATGCGACGGTCGAGAAGTGGAGCACGCAGGGCATCTACGCGAAGTTCAAGCCGCTCGATCACCTGCCGAAGAGATACACCTGCGTCGTGTTCGACCGGCGCGAGTGCGGGCAGTCGGGCGGGCGGGTGGAGCGGGTCACCTGGGCGCACTATGTCGCGCAGGGCAAGGGGTTGCTCGACCATCTCGGCATCAGCAAAGCGCACATCATGGGCGGCTGCATGGGCTGCTCGCCGACAGCGGCGTTCGGCGTGATGCATCCCCGGATGGTGATGAGCCTCATCCTGTTCTGGCCGGTCGGCGGGCCGAGGTACCGGCTGAGCAGCCACCAGCGGTTCGCCGAGCATCTGGCGTTCGTGCAGCAGAACGGGCTCGAGGCCGTAGTGGCGCTGGCCGCCAAGGACGGCAAGGCGTTCGGGGCAGATCCGCGCGGGGGGCCCTGGGCGTCGGTGCTCAAATGGGATCGCGCGTTTGCCGAGAGCTACGCCAAGCAGAGCGTCGATCAGTACAAGCTGATCGTCGCCGGCATGGGCCGTACGCTGATCGATAGGGACAGCGCGCCAGGCGCCGAGCCCGAGGACATGATGCTGCTCGACATCCCGGCGCTGATCGTACCGGGGCACGATGCCGCGCATGCGACGTCGGGGGCGCGCTACTTCGAGGAATGCCTGCCGAAATCCGAATACTGGGACGTCCCGGTCGCCGAGCAGACCGAGGCGGCGACCAACGCGCGGTTGCTTGAGTTCCTCGACAAGGCGAGTTCCCGCGGCTAGGCCGCGGCGTCCATTCGCACCGGAATGCCGGCCGCCTGCATGCGCCGCTTGGCGTCGCCGATCGTGTAGGTGCCGAAGTGGAAGATGGAAGCGGCGAGCACAGCGCTGGCGTGCCCTTCCTTCACACCGTCGACCAGATCGTCGAGCGTGCCGACGCCGCCCGAGGCGATCACCGGCACCGGCACCGCGTCCGCGACGGCACGGGTCAGCTCGAGGTCGAAGCCCGACTTGGTGCCGTCGCGGTCCATCGAGGTCAGTAGGATCTCGCCGGCGCCGAGCGATACCACCTCGCGTGCGTAGCCGACGGCGTCAATGCCGGTCGGGTTGCGGCCGCCGTGGGTGAAGACCTCCCAGCGGTCGTCCCTGCTACCGGGTACGCGCTTGGCGTCGATGGCGACGACGATGCACTGGGCGCCGAACTTCTCGGAGGCCTCGCGCACGAACTCGCGCCGCTTGACCGCGGCGGTGTTGATGGAGGCCTTGTCGGCACCGGCCTCGAGCAGCTTGCGGATATCCTCTACCGTCGAGATGCCGCCGCCGACGGTCAGCGGCATGAAGCAGCGCTCGGCGGTGCGCTCGACGATGTCGAGCAGGATGCCGCGGCGCTCGTGGCTCGCGGTGATGTCGAGGAAGCAGAGCTCGTCGGCACCGGCCGCGTCATAGGCGGCTGCCGCCTCGACCGGATCGCCGGCGTCACGCAGGCCGACGAAGTTGACGCCCTTGACGACGCGGCCGTCCTTGACGTCGAGGCAGGGGATGATGCGAATCTTCAGCATGTTCCGGAGTTATCCCCGCCGCTCGGCGAGCTGCCAAGCTCCAGAGCATGGCGAAAGGCAAAAGGCAAGGTCTGCCACGAGTGGCCGCCGCCGTGCGGCGCCGGCGGCTTGCCGGCTGCCACATCGCGCAGCTGCGCGCGAAGATCGCCGAAGTGCAGAAGGCGGGCGCCGAGGGGCGGTTCGCCCGGCTGGCGCTGCGCAATCTCAGGGTTGCCGACACCCAGCTCAGGGAGATCGCAGCCCGCAGCCCCGACACGGTGTTCGACGAGCGTGCGCTCGCGGCGCTTCCGAGACAACTCCGGCGGCGGATCGTGACGCGGCTCGACAACATCGGCCGGCGGATGGCCGATGCGCGCGGCCGTGCGATACGAGAGGAGCCGCGCGATCCGGCATTCCGCTGCGTGCGCGAGTACGAGCGGTGCAAGGAGGAGGTGCGGTCGGCGCGCTTCTGGTGCCATATCGCCATGGTGGTGTGCTTGGCCGGGTCGATGCTGCGGCGCTAGTCGCGCTAGGTCAGCATGCGATGGCGTAGGTCGGTGCTGACACCGGACTTGAGTCCGGTGGAAGCCCGACGGCGACAGCGCGGCACTGTCGGGCTTCGCGAAACTCAGCCCGACCTACAACTAGAGGTGTGGTGCCTTTGCCACGCATTCAGATGAAACGTGCGGAGCGCCACTTGCAGCGCCTTAGAATCGGCCAGCGCGGCTGAGAAGGAGCGTGCATCCAGATCGCCTCACTTCTGAAGGAGCAGCAACATGTCACGGACAGCGCGCATCGGAGCATGGATTGCAGTGGCCGCGGTTGCGGTGACGGCGTTGGGTACAGTCGCGATTGCCCAGGGCAAGGGCGGCGGGTGCGTGCTGGCCGGCGGTGAGGCGACAATGGTCACGACCGACCTCGCCAAGTTCATGGCCGGAGCCGCGCTCAAGAACTCGATCAGCGGAATGGGCGCGAAGGCCTCGGGCGAGGTCAAGATGGACTGCAAGGAGAGCTTCGCCTCGGTCTACTGCATCGCCAAGCAGCGTGCCTGTAAGTGACGGCCTTGCTGCCCTAGTCACTCGGCACCGGTAAGAATCGCCAGCGTGGCTCTCCAGGTCGAGAGTGCCGCGTAGTGCACCCTACTTTGCGGTCAGCAGCTCCTCGTGCAGCTTTCGCGCGGCCTCGATCTGTGCCGCCGGGGTCTTCATGACCTGAGCAACGTAGGCGCCAAGCTCCTTGCCGCTCATCGGTACGATAGGAGTATCCGTCTTCTTGGCCTCGGCCTTGAAGTCGGGGTCGTCCAGCATCTTGGTGAACGCGGTCCGGAGCGCCTCGACGCGGTCGGCCGGCACC
>JBIOVC010000645.1:0-13179 GCA_044867545.1 Hyphomicrobiaceae bacterium
ACGCTCGGCCTCAAACCCAACCGCGACCGGCTGTGCGTGGTACAGCTCTCGGGCGGCGACGGCACCGCGCATATCGTCAAGCTCGGGCCCAGGCCCAACGCGCCGCGCCTCGCGGCGCTGCTGGCCGACCCCAAGGTGCTCAAGCTCTTCCACTTCGCCCGATTCGATGTCGCCATGCTCCGCAAGCATCTGGGCGTCGCCACGCGGCCGATCTATTGCACCAAGATCGCCTCCAAGCTCGCGCGCACCTATACGGACCGGCACAGCCTCAAGGATCTGACCTCCGAGCTCCTCGGCATCGAATTGTCCAAGCAGCAGCAGAGCTCGGACTGGGGC
The DNA here is from genome assembly GCA_044867545.1 of Hyphomicrobiaceae bacterium. Classification (GTDB taxonomy): domain Bacteria; phylum Pseudomonadota; class Alphaproteobacteria; order Rhizobiales; family Hyphomicrobiaceae; genus DATLZB01. The sequence goes on from JBIOVC010000645.1 coordinate 337, forward strand.
GCGGACAAGCTCAGCGAGCAGCAGCTTGCCTATGCCGCAAGCGACGTGCTGCATCTGCATGCATTGAAGGCGCGACTCGACCAGATGCTCGCCCGCGAAGGGCGGACAGAGCTTGCCCAGGCTGCCTTCGATTTTGTGCCGACCCGGGCAGCGCTCGACCTCGCAGGCTTCGAGGACGCCGATATTTTTGCCCATTGACAGGCCCTCGCCGCGGTTAACAAGCCGCGGCGGCACGGCGCTTGCCGAAGCGCCCAATCTCGACCAATTTCCGTGATAGCGAGATGGCGGTGCCGGCAGAGGCGGGGCACTGTGATCTCTGGCGACCCGAAACCTCATGGTTAGCGAGCTTCAACGCAATGCTGCGGCGGCCCCCAAACGGGGCCGGGCGCGCGAATCCAAGGCGGGCGCCGGGATCCCCGAGATCGGCAGCATCGACCGCAGCAAGGCTTTCCGGCAGGCGCGGCGGCACACGCTGCTCGTGCGGCTGCTGCGATTGAGCTTCCCCTTGCTCACGGTCGCGCTGTTTGCCGGCTACGTGCTGTTCGCGGGCCGCGCCTACGAGATTGGGATCGGTGACGGCAAGCTGTCGGTCAGCGCGGTGGCGCTGTCGAGCAAGAGCATCACCGCGGAGAACCCGCATTTCGAGGGTTTCAACAAGGAGGGCGACAAGTTCGTGGTCAAGGCGAAGTCGGCCGAGCACGACCTCCGCCGCTCCGGCCCGATCAGCCTCAAGGTGATCGAGGGGACGCTGTTTGAGCCGCAGAACGCGGTCACCACGCTCCACTCGCCGCGCGGTACGTTCGACTCCAAGGAGAATATCCTCGAGCTCGAGGAGCGGATCGAGGTCAAGTCGAACAGCGGGCTGACGGCGCTGCTGACGCGAGCGACGGTGCTGATGAAGGAGAACAAGGTCATCTCCGGTGAGCCGGTGACCGTGGAGATGCCGAGCGGCGTGATCCGGGGCAACGAGCTGGTGCTGTTCCCAAAAGCGCGCCAGGCACTGTTCTCCAAAGGCGTGACCGCGCGCTTCAAGCCGGAAGCGGCGGCCGAGCGCGCCGGCGGCGCAGCGAAGGCGGACCTCATCGGCAAAAGCGACGAACCGATCGACGTGACCTCGGACGCGCTCGACGTCGACGACGGCAAGCGGCTCGCCGTGTTCAGCGGCAACGTGCGTGCGGTGCAGGGCAAGGCGGACCTGACGGCCGCCGTGCTCGAGGTCGGCTACGAGGCCCAGCAGGAGGCCGCGGCGCGCGGCTCCGGCCGGATCAACCGGATCGTCGCCCGGCAGAACGTCGTCATCACCCAGGCCGAGGACCGGGCAACGAGCGCGGCTGCCGAGTTCGATCCCAATGCCGATACGGCGCTGCTCAGCGGCGACGTGGTTGTGACACAGGGTCTCAATGAGCTCAGGGGCGAGCGGCTGTTCCTCGACCGCAAGTCGGCGACCTCCCAGCTCACCTCACCGCCCGCTGGAGACACGCCGAAGGGCCGCATTCACGCGCGTCTTCACCAGAAGCAGAGCGGGACGCCGGGCAAGAGTGCCGCCGGCCCAGCGCAGAACGGCGCCGACCCGTTGGCGTTCAAGGGCGACCCCAATGCGCCGATCGAGATCGAAGCGGATCAACTCGACGTCGACGACCGTGCCAGGTCCGCCGTGTTCCGGGGCAACGTCGTCGTCACGCAGAGCGAGCACACCATTCAGACCGCGGAGCTGGTCGCCATCTACACGGGCGAGTCCGGGCTCGGGCTCGGCTCGCAGGGCCAGGGCGGAATGCAGCTCAAGACCGTAAGGGCACGCCGCACCGTGCACATCCGGTCGAAGGACGGGCAAACCGGCAGGGGCGAGACGGCCGAGTTCGATGTCAAAGCCAACATCGTCACCCTGCTCGGCAACGTCGTGCTCACCCAGAACGGCAACACGGTAACCGGCCCGCGCGCGGTGATGAACCTCACCACAGGCGAGTCGCAAATCGTGCCCGAGGCCGTCCACGCGTCCGAGGCCAACGGCAGCGCCGCGGAGCCGAAGCACGGCACCGGCGGCGGCCGGCCGAGCCTCCTGCTCTACCCCAACCAGGCGAAGGACAAGGCGAAACGAGGCGGGGCCGCCGAGCCGGTACAAAAGAGCCCGGCCAATGCGGCCCGTACCAGCGGCTGGACGGCGGACACGGCTCCCGCCGGCAACGGCAATGACTAAGGCAGGCGGCCGGGAGTACACGTGAGGCTGTTTTCCAACCGCAGGCGGGGCCGCACGCCCGGCAACGGCGCAGCCGAGCTGCCGGCCGAGGACCGGCGTCCCACCGCCGGCCGGTCCTACGGGTCGCCCGGACAGCAGCCCTACGCTGCCGAAGGGTGGCTCAGCGTGCACGGCGTGCAGAAGAGCTACCGCAAGCGGACCGTGGTCAAGGGCGTCAGCCTGGCGGTTGGGCGGGGCGAGTCCGTCGGCCTGCTCGGCCCCAACGGCGCCGGCAAGACGACGGTGTTCTACATGATCACCGGCCTCGTCCCGGTCGATGCAGGCCAGATATTCATCGACGGCCACGAAGTGACGAAGCTGCCGATGTACCGCCGCTCCCGCCTCGGCATCGGCTATTTGCCGCAGGAGGCCTCGATCTTCCGGGGTCTGACCGTGGAGCAGAACATCATGGCGGTGCTCGAGCTTACCGAGCCCGACCGCCGCCGGCGCCGGGAGCGACTCGAGGGGCTGCTCGACGAGTTCGGCATCGCGCACCTCAGGAAATCGCCCTCAATCGCGCTTTCGGGCGGCGAGCGGCGCCGGTGCGAGATTGCCCGGGCGCTCGCCAGCGGACCCTCGTTCATGCTGCTCGACGAGCCGTTTGCGGGGATCGACCCGATCGCGGTCGGCGATATCCAACAACTGGTTCGACACTTGACCCAGCGCGGTATCGGCGTCTTGATTACCGACCACAACGTGCGCGAGACATTAAGCCTTATCAACCGGGCCTACATCATCCACGACGGCCAGGTTCTGACGCAAGGTAAGCCTGAAGAAATCATAGCCAATGAAGACGTTCGGCGGGTCTACCTTGGTGACATGTTCGGTTAAGAAGCCATGGGTTAGACCTTGAGGCCACCCTTGGGGAGGCGGAACGGGTTCGTGGGCATGGCACTTTCGGCCAAGTTGGAGCTGAGACAAGGCCAGCAGCTGGTGATGACACCCCAGCTGCAGCAGGCCATTCGTCTGCTGCAACTCTCCAACATCGAGCTCAACGCCTTCGTCGATGCCGAGCTCGAGCGCAACCCGCTGCTCGAGCGCGACGAGGACGCGCAGGCGCCTGCCGTCGAGGCGCCGGCCGGAACGGAAGGGGTGGAGGCCGCCAACGGCTCGGAAGCCGAGTGGCTCGATCTGACGAAGCCCGGACTTGATGCCACGGAAAGCCTCGACACCGAAATCGACAACGTCTACCCCGACACCGCGCCGCAGGAGCTCGACACGAGCCAGAGCGCGGGAAGCTGGGCCTCGGTGAGGCCACGTGCCTCGGCTGCGACCGGAGACGATTTCAACCTCGAGGCGTTCGTCGCTTCGGACGTGTCGCTGCGCGACCACCTCAATCAGCAGATGCAGGTCACGCTCACCGATCCGGTCGAGCGGATGATCGGACAGTACCTGATCGACCTCGTCGACGACGCCGGATACCTCTCCGCCGACACCGCCTCGCTCGCCGACAAGCTCGGCGCGCCGGAAGGGCTCGTCGAGAAGGTGCTCTGTGTGCTGCAGACCTTCGATCCGCCGGGAGTGTGTGGGCGCAACCTCGCTGAATGCCTCGCGCTGCAGCTCAAGGAGCAGAACCGCTACGATCCGCAGATCGCGCGCCTCCTCGACAATCTCGAGCTGCTGGCGCAGCACGATCTCCCGCGCCTGCGCAAAGCGGTCGGCGTCGATATGGAAGAGCTCGCCGAGATGATCGCCGAGCTCAAACGCCTGAGCCCCAAGCCGGGCCTGAAGTTCGGCTCGGTCCAGGTGCAGCCGGTGGTGCCGGATATCCTAGTGCGCCCGGCCTCGGACGGAAGCTGGATCGTCGAGCTCAACAGCGACACGCTGCCCCGGGTGCTGGTCAATCGCACCTACTACACGCGCGTCACCAAGACCGCGCGCAGCGACCGCGACAAGGGCTATCTGCTCGACTGTCTGCAGACCGCCAACTGGCTGGTGAAGAGCCTCGATCAGCGCGCCCGAACGATCCTGCGCGTCGGCGAGGAGATCGTGCGCCAGCAGGACGGCTTCCTCACCTACGGGGTGCGCCACCTGCGCCCACTGAACCTGAAGACCGTCGCCGATGCGATCTCGATGCACGAGTCGACGATCAGCCGGGTAACCTCGAACAAATACATGGCGACGCCGCGCGGCATCTTCGAGCTCAAGTATTTCTTCACCTCGGCGATCGCCGCCTCCGACAACGGCGAGGCGCACTCCTCCGAAGCCGTGCGCTTCATGATCCGTAAGCTGATCGATGCGGAGACCACGCACGGCGTGCTGTCCGACGAGACGATCGCCGAGAAGCTGAAGTGCGACGGCATCGACATTGCCCGCCGCACAATTGCCAAGTACCGGGAGGCGATGCGTATCCCGTCCTCCGTCCAGCGGCGGCGCGAGAAGCGACTCGCCGGGAAGGCGCCGCCGGCCTGAGTTGCGAGGCGGGCCCGCCGCCGTGGGATTTCCGGGTTGCTGCTGCCTCTCCCATGATTGGGGGTGGACTTGGGGCCACTCCAACCCCAAGTTCTCGGACGGGCAGGGCTCCCGGCGAAGTTGACGGACGGCCGTGCCTGTGGGCCCTTGACCCGGCGCCCGCATGGCCTCAAGTCGTGGAACGTCTTGGGAAGATCCGGAGACGCGGATGCTCAGGAGCTATCAACAAAAGCTGCGGCCATCGCAGCAGACGGGGCGCCTGCTGACGCCGCCGTAAGCCTCGAGGTGCAACGGAAACCGTGCCGCTGAGTTAATAGGCGGCGTGACGGTGCGGCGTTTTGGACTTGACGGCCGAAGCTAACTGGTGTTTCGCAATGCAGCAAACGGGGGACGTCGACGCAGCCCTCCACGGGCTGGGGTTCGAGACACACGGGTCAGTTCGGCACGAGCAGGCGTTGCCGTTTCGTCGAGATACAGAAGCAGCAGGTCGCATCAAGCACGGCCGTGCGTAGCGCGGCACAAATCGTGCAGTGGGCTGTGCATTCGCAATCGACCCTCCGGGGGGACCGAAGCATCATGGATCTCAGAGATCTGTTGACGCCGGAAGCGATCATCCCGTCGTTGAAGGCCAAGAGCAAGAAGCAGGCGCTTCAGGAACTCAGCCAGCGGGCCGCCGAGCTCACCGGGCTCGAGACCCGCGAAATTTACGATACCCTACAGCAAAGGGAACGGCTCGGCTCGACCGGGCTCGGGCGGGGCATCGCCGTCCCCCACGTCAAGCTGCGTGCCCTCACCCGGATCGTGTGCATCTTCGCCCGGCTGGAAGAGCCGATCGAGTTCGAGTCGATCGACAGCGAGCCGGTCGACCTGATCTTCCTGCTGCTGGCGCCGGAGCATGCGAGCGGCGACCATCTGAAGGCGCTCGCCCGGATCTCGCGGCTGTTGCGCGATCCGCAGTCGCTCGACCGGCTCAGGGCCTCGAAGGAGCGCGATGCCCTCTACGCAGCGCTGACGGCGCCGCCGACCCCCCACGCCGCCTGAGCTGCCGGGCTGCTGGGTCTAGCCCAAGACTGCGAGGGCGCCGAGCCCCATGCCGCCGACGATGATGCGCCACCAGGCGAACGGTGCGAAGCCGTTGCGGCTGACGAAATCCAGAAGGTAGCGCACGACGACTGCGCCGGCTACGAAGGCCACCGCGAAGCCCAAGGCGATGCTCGCCATATCGTCTGCCTGCAGCAGGGCCCGGTTCTTGTAGAGGTCGTAGGCAAAGGCGCCGGCCATCGTCGGCATCGCCAGGAAGAACGAGAACTCGGCGGCCGAGCGCTTGTCGGCGCCGAGCAGCAGCGCGCCGACGATGGTGGCGCCGGACCGCGACACGCCGGGAATCAGCGCGAGGCACTGACAGAGCCCTATCTTGAAGGCGAGCAGCGGCGAGAAGTCCATGACGTCATGGTAGCGGGGCTTGAGCTGCATGCGGTCGACCGCCAGCAGGATGATGCCGCCGAGCACCAGAGTAGTGCAGATCAGCCAGGGGGCTTCGAACAGCACGCCCTTGATGAAACCGTGCAGGGTCGCGCCCGCCGCCGCCGCCGGCAGGAACGCGAGCAAGACGGCGAGGACGAACCGCCGGGCGCGAGGATCAAAGGGAAGCGCGAAAAGAATACGGACGAGCTTGGCGAAATAGACCGTGACGACGGCAAGGATGGCGCCGAGCTGGATCAGCACCTCGAAGGTCTTGCCGGGCGAATCGAAGCCGATGAAGTGGCCGGCGAGCAGTATGTGCCCGGTCGAGGAGACGGGAAGGAACTCGGTCAGGCCCTCGATCAGGCCGAGCAGCACCACTTGCCAGGTTGGCATCGATGATTTTCCCCGAGTCCATCGTTCCGCCGCGGACGTCTAGCAGATGTCGTCCCGTCTGGCCGTCGCGACCGAGCCACGCACCCCCCTGAGCGGCGGACTGGCGCGATATTGGTCAAGGCCTCTCAATTGGCACCGAATCTGGCAGAGACCTCGCTCGAACGGCGGCATCGACGCAAGTTGCACATGAACCGGCTTACGCACTTTCCGCTCTGTCCATTCTCCCGCTCGGTCCGGCTGGCGCTCGCCGAGTGCGCGGTTCCGTTCGAGCTTGCCGAGGAGCGGCCCTGGGAGTGGCCGGCCTCGCTGCTGGCGCTCAACCCGGCGGGCGAGCTGCCGGTGCTGCAGCTCGCGGGCGGCCCGACGCTCTGCGGCGCCTACCCGATCTCGGAGTACCTCGCCGAGGACTTGGGGCCGGCCCGCGACAAGCGCGCGACCAGCCTGCTCCCCTCGGAGCGCGAAGCGCGCGCCGAGGCGCGCCGCGTCATCGACTGGTTCCATCGCAAGTTCGACCGGGAGGTGACGCGCGAGCTGATGACGGAGCGCGTCTATCCATGCCTTTCGGGCGACCCGGTCGAGGCGCCGCCGGAGGTCGACGTGCTGCGCGCGATCCGCGCCAACCTGCGCTATCACATGAGCTACCTCGACCACCTTGCGGACCAGCGCACCTGGCTCGCCGGCGAGGAGCTGACGCTCGCAGACCTTACGGCCGCCGCGCACGTCTCGACCGCGGACTTTCTCGGCGAGGTGTCGTGGGAGGACCACGGCACGGCCAAGGCCTGGTACCAGCGGCTGAAGTCGCGGCCGTCGTTCCGGCCGCTGCTCGGCGACCGGGTCGCCAAGCTCCGCCCGCCGCCCCACTACGCCGACCTCGATTTTTGAGGAGGGTGGAGACACTCGCTCGTAGGTCGGGCTGAGCGCAGGGCGAAGCCCGACAGCAACCGTTATGGCAGGGACACGTCGGGCTTCTGCCGGACAAGTCCGGCGTCAGCGCCGACCTACGCCGACCTCGATGCATCAGGCGCTTTCCCTCGACTCGCGTTCCCGTGCGCGGCGCAGCGCGATAGCGGTGCGCCGCGCACGGGATCTTCACACGCGCGGGGAAGACCCCGGACAGCCGCGCCATCGGAGTGCATGCTTGCGATCAACGGCCGGCCAAGGGCGCGGCTTCCGGGGACGCAGGTGGAGGGGTTAGCAGAATCTGACCCCCGCTGCGCGGGGGAGAGGGGACGGTGCTGGAGATTGCGGGGGCCTGGCTCTATCCTTCCGTCAGCCATGCTCGATGCGCCAACGCCAGTGGAACCGCGCAACGCGAAGGCCGATGCGCTCAAGGCCGAGCTCAAGACGCTTGCGTCGACGCTCGGCTTCGCCGAGTTGCGCTTCACCACGCCGGAACGGATCGGTCCCGCCGGCGAGCGGCTGCACGCGTTCCTTGCCCACGCACGCCACGGCGACATGGACTGGATGAAGCGCAACGCCCTAAAGCGCGCCGATCCGAAAGCACTGTGGCAGGACGTGCGATCGATCCTGATGGCCGGCATGAGCTACGCGCCGGCAGGCGATCCGCTCGCCGCGCTCGAGGACGGCTCGCGCGGGGCTATCTCCTGCTATGCGCAGGGCAAGGACTATCACGATGTCCTCAAGACCAAGCTGATCCAGATCGCCCGCCACCTCACGTCGCACACCGGGGCGGAGGCGAAGGTCTACGTCGACACCGCGCCGGTGATGGAGAAGCCGCTGGCGGCGGCGGCCGGCCTCGGTTGGCAGGGCAAGCACACCAACCTCGTGTCGCGCCGTCACGGCTCGTGGCTGTTCCTCGGCGCGATCCTGACGTCGGCGGCGATCGCGCCCGATGAGCCGGAGACGGATCACTGCGGGAGCTGCCGGCGCTGCCTCGACGTCTGCCCGACGGACGCCTTCCCGGCGCCCTACCAGCTCGATCCGCGGCGCTGCATCGCCTACCTCACGATCGAGCACAAGGGGCACATCCCCGAGCCGCTCAGGAAGCCGATGGGCAACCGGGTGTTCGGCTGCGACGACTGCCTCGCCGTGTGTCCATGGAACAAGTTCGCAGCTGCAGCACGGGAGCATCGTTTTGCAGCGCGTCAAGAGACCGACAATCCTACGCTGGCGGAGCTGCTGGCGCTCGACGATGCGGCATTTCGGCAACGCTTTGCGGGCACGCCGATCAAGCGCACGGGTCGCGACCGGTTCCTTCGCAACGCTCTGATTGCAGCGGGAAACTCGCGTGATGGCAGTCTGGTGGCGCCCTCGCGGCGCCTTCTCGGCGCTCCCTCGCCAGTCGTGCGCGCGGTGGCGGTTTGGGCGGTGGCGCAGCTCGCGCCGGAGGAGGCGCGCAACCTGCGGTTGCGACTCGCGCCGGACGAGACCGACCCCGATGTGCTGGCGGAGTGGGAGGCGGCGGCTCCGGACAAGTAGTGCTCAGGCCAGCCTGGGGTCAGCAGACCCTCTGTCTATTCGGTGGATGGCAGACGCCTTCGTAGACCGACCCGCTCCGCTTTGCGCGCGCGCGACACTCGTCCAGAGTCTCCAGGCGGCAACTCGTTCCTTGCTTTGGTTCCCCGCCCGGCTGCTGAGCAGCAGAGCGACCGGGGGCTGCCGCCGCTCGTGCATCTGCCGGGCAGACTCGTGTCAGCGTCTTCTGCACGATGGCGGCTGCCCTCGGATCGGGCTGATCCGTCGGCAGCGCCATGCCGGTGAAGAGGTTGAAACTGCTCATTGCCGCGCGCGAGCCGAGACCCCACTCGGCGTCGATCTTACCAGGGTAGCACCCGACCCGCTGCAGCTCGCGTTGCAGCAGCCCGGCCAACTGCTTCGGATCGTCCGGCAGGTCGCTCGGAAGGTCGGTTGAAGCGTCGGTCGGGGCATCGAGCTTCGTCAGTGTCGCCTGACCTCCGCAGGTGAAACTCGATGCTCCCTGCCATCCGCCCTTGTACTCTGCCTGCCCCGCGTCTCCGACCAAGCGGCCCGAGAATACGCCGAGTGCACCGTCCTTCGGCTCGCCCTTGAAGTCAATTCTCCCGTCTGCCTCGACCTGGCCAGAGAAATGACCGCTCCGGATTAGCCCATCCTTGATGATGACGACGAACTCTGAACGGGGTGACCTGGGGCAGCTAGGGGAGTCCCTCACCACCCGCCAACGTCCATCGAAGGGGCCGGCGTCCGGCCCTGCGGCAGGGCCGGCACTTGGCACAGTCGTCTTCGAGGTCGTGTGAGCGGGCACGCCCCCATCGGCCGAAGCCATTGAGTCAAGCTTCGTCAACGTTGCCTGGCCGCCGCAGGTGAAGCTCGTGCCGTTCCATCCGCTCTTGTGATCTCCCTGTCCCGAGGCCCCGACCAGGCGGCCCGAGAACACTCCGAAGCCGGGACCGTCTTGATCGTCCCGTCTGAATTCAAAGCTGCCATCTGCCTCGACTTGGCCGAAGTCACGATCGCTTTGAATTCGGCCATTCCTGATGCTGATGACGAACTCTCCTTTCGGGTTTCTCCGGCAGCTCGCGGAATCTCTCAGGACGCGCCATCGTCCGTCGAAGGGGTCCGGGCTCGGATCAGCAGCAGAACCCGCGCTCGCCAGAGCTGCAGTCGATGTTGCGGCAGACGCTGTATTCAGCTTCGTCAATTTTGTGTGACCAGCGCAAAGATCTCCCACCGTTTTGTGATCGCCCTGCCCGGATCCGCCTGAGAGCTTTCCGACAAACTCGACGAGGACGGCCCGATTAACAGCCCCGTAGGTCTTGAAGCGAAAATTGCCGCTTGCATCTACGTACCCCGGTTGCTGCAGGGGGCCAAAGATGACACCGTTCTCAATTCGGATTGCGAAGGTATGCGTCCGCTTCAGGCAGTGTTCATTATTGGCGACAGTAGCCTGCCAATTGCCGTCGTAAGGTCCCGCCTCCTTGATGGCCGGACGCGGCGGTCGCGCGTTCTCAAGCTGATCGACGATCGCCTTGGCGAGGACGACGAAGGCGCCATTGGGATAAGCCTCGAGGTAGCTCCTAATGACGGCCGGCTGCTTGCTGTCCTTGACCGCGTTCCAGAAGGCCAGCTCGGCCTGCTCGGCATAGGTGAGGCCCGCGCTAGCACCCGACGCGCTTGGCGCCGTGAAATAGAACCGGTCAGTCAGGGAGGAGTGCTCCCACGGCACCTGCCGGTTGGCGGTGACCTTCATCACGCTCCTGCGTACGCTGATCAGCATGTCGGCCAGGTCGCCGCGGCCGGCAAGCAACTGCTGCACGAGCGCCCCTGCGAACGGCGAGTTGCGCCCCGTCCCGTCGAGCGCCACGTTGCCGGGCTGCGTCGAGAAGCTGATCAGCGTGCCGACGCCCGACTCCACTGCCGCCAGCCCCCGCCCGATCTCGGTCGAACGGGTACCCATCGAGCGCGCCAGGTTGCGCGCCAGCGGATTGTCGCGGCAGGCATCCAGGAACACGATGTTGGTGTTCGCCTCACGCTCCATCGTGCGCTGCACGAGGTCGAGCCGGATCAGCTCGAAGTCGAGGCCCGAGGCATCCTCGAGCTTGGCATCGACCGGCACCAGGTAGTTGCGGCCGTTCACCTGCAGGCCGTGCCCTGCATAGAAGAACAGCCCGACCTTGCTGCTCTTGAGCGCCCTCGCAAAGTCGCGGATGGCGCGCTCCATGCCACCCTTGTCGAGATCGATGCCGGTGATCACCTTGAACCCGAGCTTCTCGAGTGCAGTCGACAAGTCGGCGGCATCGTTCTTCGGGTTCTCCAGCGTCGGCGCGTGCTGATAGGACGAATTGCCGAGGACGAGCGCTACGCGGTCTTCCTTCCGCGGCGACGACAGGTTGCCTGCATCGATGCGCCGGGCGATGCCTTCGATGTCCGGGCTCTCGCTCTCGATCCAGCTCCGGAGCTGCTCGAACAGCCTCGCCTGATCCTCGAAGGGCAGCTCCTGCTCCGCGCCGGTGGCGCGGGCTTCGCCCTTGCCGCCGCGGCCCCAGCGCGGGCCGAAGTAGTAGACCGCGGCGTACATCACCTTGGCGGTCCTGTCCTCCACGCCCGCCGCGCGCATGGCGTGGTAGAAGACCTCGTGCGTGTCCCGCCAGCCCCGCGACTTGGTCTGGCAGTAGTAGTCGTGCACGACCGCGGCGGCGCGATACTTGCCGGTGAACGGCGGATGCGACACCCACAGCACGCGCGGGATCGAGGCGCCGTCGGTCTCGGTACCCGCGGGTACCTCCCAGGCCTGTCCCTTCGGATCGACGTAGCCGAACGGCTGCTCCAACCGCATGTTGCGGCCATCGCGCAGGAACTTCGCGACGACCTCGCCCTTGAACTGGCCGAAATTCGGCTGGGCGACGGCAATCGAGGATACAATCAGTTGCGCAGCAAGCACCTGCAAAGCGAGCAGGAAAACCCGCATCTATCGCCTCCCTGCAAAGCCCATCCCCGGCGAGGCATCGAGGCGATCATAACCACTGAGCGGAATGAGTCCACGGTCTTAAGGCTGCGCGGCACAGGCTTGTTTGCCAATCGGCCTATCACGTTCCATCCCTCGTCATCCTCCCATCCCTCGTCATCCTCCCATCCCTCGTCTTCCTCCCATCCCTCGTCATCCTCGCCCGAGTGCGCCGAAGGCGCATCGAAGGGCGGGAACCCAGCATTAGAATCGTCGAAGACACAGAATATGGAGCCTTCGGCACTTCTTTCTCTGGATCCCCGGCCTCGCTCTCCCAGGGGGTCGCTTCGGCCGAGGATGACGGCTCCTGTGGTTTTCAAAGTGAGACATGCCCTGACGCGTGCGATATAGTGACGGCGCCTTTTGGGGGATCGCGGCTGGACGTGACCGCCTCGCATCGGGCGACTCACATCACACGCCGTGTCGCGATCCTTGAACTCCCGAGTTCAGGAGTAGAGCCCATGGCGAACGTCGATATCATTACACCTGCAGAGCCGACGGACGAATTGCCGGTGGTCCGCACCATCCGCCTCGCCGACCTCGTGGTCGCGCTGCGAAAGGGCACAGACGATTTCTGGGCGATGCCGACGCACGTCGTCTTCCTCAGCGTCCTCTATCCGGTCGTCGGTCTGCTGCTCAGCCGTGTGATGTTCGGGTACGATCTGGTCCCGCTGCTCTATCCGCTTGCCACCGGATTTGCGCTCATCGGACCGCTCGCCGCGATCGGGCTCTACGAGCTGAGCCGGCGCCGAGAGCTGGGGCTCGACACGTCCTGGAAACACGCGTTCGATATCGTCCACTCGCCGTCGCTCCGCGCCATTCTGGCGCTCGGACTTTTGCTCCTGCTGATCCTCGGCATTTGGATTGCCACAGCCCACGCAATCTATGTCGTCAATTT
>JBIOVC010000646.1:0-3598 GCA_044867545.1 Hyphomicrobiaceae bacterium
TTCTTGCCGAGGAAGCAGCTCGCCCTCGGGCTCGACCTGAGAGGCGGCGCGCATCTCTTGCTGGCAATGGATACCGAGACGCTGCGCAAGGACTGGATCGCCACGCTGCGCGAGGATACGAGAAAGCAGCTTCGTGACGCGAAGATCCCCTTCACCGCAATCGGCTCGACGGCCAACGCAGTGCAGGTGAGGCTCGCGAAGCCCGAAGATGCCGACGCGGCGGTTCGTGAGCTGCGCAAGCTCGATCAGGCGATCGGCAGCGCTCTGCTCGGCACAGAGTCCAGTACCATCAGCATCGAAAAGGGCGACGGCGGCGTAATCAACGTTGCTCCGACCACGCAAGGTCTGAACAATCGCATCTCCGGCGCCGCCAGCGCGGCGCTGGAGACGGTCCGCCGCCGCGTTGACATCGTCGGTACGACCGAGCCGCTGATCGTCCGCCAGGGCAGCGACCGCATTCTGGTGCAGGTCCCGGGCTTCGACGACACCCGCCGCTTGAAGGAGCTGATCGGCAACACGGCGAAGCTTTCCTTCCACGAGGTCCATCCGCAAATGACCGCCGAGGAGGCGCGCACGACGCGGGTGCCGATCGGCTACAAGATCTATCCATCGGCCGAGAGCAACGAGGCTGCCTATCTTCTGCGCGAGGCGCCGGTGGTTCCGGGAGATGACCTCGTCGATGCCCAGCCGGGGTTTGATTCCCGCACCAACGAGCCGGTGATCAACTTCCGCTTCAACCAGTCGGGCGCCCGCCGCTTTGGCGCTTTCACCAGGGACCATGTGAACCAGCCGTTCGCGATCGTGCTGGACGACAAGGTGCTGTCGGCGCCCAACATCCGCGAGCCGATCCTGGGTGGTTCCGGCCAGATCTCGGGCAGCTTCACCATCGAGAGCGCCAATACGCTTGCCGTGCAGCTGCGCTCGGGCGCGCTGCCGACCAAGCTCACCGTGATCGAGGAGCGAACGGTTGGCCCATCGCTCGGGGCCGACTCGGTCGAGGCAGGCGCCACCGCCGGCATCATCGGAATGACCGCGACGATCATCATGACCGTAGTGGCCTACGGCACCTTCGGCGTGATCGCGGTGATCGGCCTTACCGTGCATGCGATCTCGATCCTGGCGTTGATGACGGCGATCGGTACGACGTTGACGTTGCCCGGCATTGCCGGCTTCGTGCTGACGATTGCCATGGCGGTCGACGCCAACGTGCTGATCTATGAAAGGATTCGAGAGGAGCTGCGGGCCGGGAAGACGGCCGTGTCCGCCATCGAGGCGGGCTTCACCCGCGCCTTCGTAGCGATCTTCGACAGTCAGCTGACGACCCTGGCTGCAGCGGTGATCATGTTCTGGCTGGGCTCCGGGCCGATCCGGGGCTTTGCGGTGACGTTGACACTCGGCATCATGACCTCGCTCTTTGCAGCGGTCACCGTAACGCGCATGCTCGTCGCGTTGTGGCTGCGCTCTGCCAGGGCCCGAAGCCGAGCGATAGAGGTGCCGGTCTAGTTTGATGATCGAGAAATTCGCCGGCGCTCGCGGCTACCCTCTTGGCGAATTTCGCAGGCGAACTTACGGATAGGGACACTAGCGCGGACACTGTTCATGTTTCCGATACCGGACTTCAAGGGCTTCGACTTCTTCCCGCACGGCACGCGGCTGCCGTTCATGCGGTTCAAGGCGCTTTGCCTGTGGCTCTCCATCGCTGCCATGGTGCTGTCGGCCGCATTTATCGCAACGCACGGCTTCAACTTCGGGGTCGACTTCAAGGGCGGGTCGCTGATCGAGGTTCAGTCGAAATCAGGGCCGGCCGACCTCGCCGGCATCCGTGAGAAGCTCGGCGGATTGGGTCTTGGAGACGTCCAGATCCAGACGTTCGGTGCGCCGAACGACGTTCTGATCCGCATCGAGCAGCAGGCGGGCGGCGAGGAAGCACAGCAGAAGGCATTGGGCAGAGTGCAGGAGGCACTCGGCAACGACTACATTCAGAGGCGCATCGAGGTAGTGGGTCCGGGGGTATCGAGTGAGCTTCGGATGACCGGCCTCATTGCCGTCCTCGCATCGATCGTGGCCATCATCGCCTATGTCTGGTTCCGGTTCGAGTGGCAGTTCGCCGTCGGCACCGTCATCGCGCTCTCCCACGACGTTCTGATCACCGCCGGAGTATTCTCCCTGCTGCAGCTCGAGTTCGATCTGTCGATCGTCGCGGCACTGCTGACGATCCTCGGCTACTCGGTCAACGACACCGTCGTGGTGTCCGATCGGATCCGTGAGAACTTGAGGAAATACAAGCGCATGGAGCTCAACGAGCTGTTGAACCTTTCGATCAACGAGACGTTGTCGCGCACCGTGCTCACCGGCGCCACCACGGTGGCGGTGCTGATCGCCCTCTACATCTTCGGTGGCGAGGTGATCCGGAATTTCACGTTTGCAATGCTCTTCGGCGTGCTGGTCGGAACCTACTCCTCGATTTTCATCGCAGCGCCCGTGCTGGACTATCTGGGCGTCAAGCGCGACTGGGCCGGAACCGAGGCAAAACCAAAGGCCAAGACCCGAGTCTGACCCGCTGTCCGCCGCAAACGGGGTTGGAGCATGCAGACTATTCTCGCCAGTCCCGGCAAGTCTCTCGCACTCGGCGGCGCCCTCACGCTGGTGCTCCTCATCGGCTGGCTCGCGGTCGAAGGCGCCGATCCGATCGGCCTTGCCTCGTTCCTGCTCCGCTTCATCCATGTCGTCGCGATGACGATCTGGGTGGGCATGATCTGGTTCGTCAATTTCGTTCAGCTCCGCGCCGTTGCCGAGGCCGACGACGCAGGCCGTGCGATGCTGATGCAGCGTGTCGTACCGCGCGTTGCCACCACCTTCAGGCATGCATCTCATCTGACGCTCCTGAGCGGCGCACTGCTGCTGGTGACGGGCGGCTACATGCTTGAGGGGCTGCTCTATTCTGCCGAGGTCCACATCCCGCCGATGCGTGCCGTGTTGCTGTGGAGTGGTGTGGCCGGCGGCATCGCCATGTGGCTGTTCGTCGACATGCTGATCTGGCCGAGCCTGAAAGTCGTGCTCGGCGAGACACCGGCGGACGCCGACGCCAAGGCGACCGCACGGGCCCGTGTCGCCACATTCGCGCGGGTGAACTTGATCCTCTCCGTGCCGGTCATCTTCGCGATGGTGGCTGCCGCGCACCTCTACTGACGTGGCGCGAGCGGGCGAGAGCACGGCAGGCAGCGGCGATCAGGCCGAGCTCGTCCGAGTCGCGGCCCGGACCTATGAGCAGGATCGCTATCTGGCCGCACTGCTCGCCCCTCGCGCAGTGCGCGCCGACCTGATCGCGATCGCGGCTCTCGGCGGCGAGATCGCCCGCGTTCCGACTGCCGTGACCGAGCCGATGATGGGCGAGATCCGCCTGCAGTGGTGGCGCGATGCGATGAGAGCAGCGGTCTCAGGCGTTGCGACCGGCCACCCGGTTGCCGATGCAGCCGGCGCCGCATTGCGCCGACACGGGCTTCCGGCGGAGCCGATCGGGGAATTCGCCGACGCCGTTGGCCGTCGTCTTTCCGGCGAGCCACCGGCCGATGATGAGGCCTTGCGCTCGGACCTCCTC
>JBIOVC010000647.1:0-2951 GCA_044867545.1 Hyphomicrobiaceae bacterium
AGGCCCTTCCTCTGCATGCGCCGCACGATGTCGGCGAGCGTGGAGCGGTCAATGCCGGTGCGCTCGACCAGCCCCGTCTGGCTGAGGCCCTCGTTCTGCGCAACCGTCGTGAGCACCGCGAGCTGCCGAGGCGTCAACCCCTCGACTTTCATCTCGGCCTGGAACACGTCGCCCGCGCACTGCCCCGCTCGGTGCAGCAAATGAATTGGAGATCGGCTGAGCCGATCGGCCGGGTCGCGTTTCATTCCGACATCCTGCGGTATCATGTTGGGGGACTGGCCTAGGGGTTCGCGCATCGGCAAAAGCGCCCGCGAAGCACGCACACTAAACCAGCCGAACGAGCTAGTCTTGTATAAGAATGTACATCAGATGCACTTGCCGGCTAGGAAAAAAAGAGGCGCTCTGTCTCGTTTTTTGATAACGATGGGCAGTCTCAGACCCTCAGAAGATGACTATAACATGCCGATAAGTTTCAAGAATCCAGTTGCGCTCTGGCCGATTGTCGCAATCCCCATTATTGAGTTGACAGTGGGCGGAAGGACGCGCGTCGCGTCGACGCTTGATAACGCAACCACTAAGCAGCGTTCATTCTGCGGATAAGTGAATATCAGTTCACGTTTCAGCGCAGTAGCGCCGCCAGAGGGCGTTGGCGCCCAGGCTCGCCACGAACTCGCGATGGGCGGCCTCGGCAGCCTCGGTGAGGCGTGGCGCAAGCGCGATCGGGCGCTGCATGGCCTTGCCCGCGCGGGCCCGCATCGTCTGCTCGCCGGCGCCCTGGCCGTTGAGGCCCAGCATCGCCTGCCGCTCACCCAGCAGCTCGACGTAGACGCCGGCAAGCAAGGTGCAGTCGAGCAAGGCGCCGTGCTTGGTGCGCTGCGACAGGTCGATCCCGTAGCGCTTGCAGAGCGCGTCCAGGCTGTGGGGGCCGGCCGGATGGCGCCGCCGCGACAGCGCCAGGGTATCCACGATGCGGTCGCTGGCAAGCAGCGGCCGGTCCACCCGCTCGAGCTCGGCGTTGACGAAGCCGAGATCGAAGGTGGCGTTGTGGGCGACCAGTGGCGCATCGGCAATGAAGTCGAGAAAGCGGTCGACCACATCCGTGAAGCGCGGCTTGTCTCTCAGGAACTCGGCGGTGAGGCCGTGCACCTTGAGCGCCTCGGGATGGATGTCGCGCTCGGGATTGAGATAGCTGTGAAACTCGCGGCCCGTTGGAATGCGATTTACGATCTCCACACAGCCGACCTCGATCAGGCGGTCGCCGCCAGCGGCATCGAGGCCTGTGGTTTCCGTGTCGAATACGATCTCGCGCAGCATGCGTTCATCCCGGGACGATACGCGCGCACTCCAAAATTCCCTCTCCTCGTTCTTGCGGGGCGAGGGCTGGGGGAGAGGGAATCTACGCCCAGAATCTCTCGTAGGCCGTACCGCCGCGACCTTCGAGTGATTCGACGATTTTATCCACCTGCGTGTCGGTCTCGGCGAGCGTTCCGCCCGTGTCCACAACGAAGTCGGCGCGCTTGCGCTTCTCTGTGTCCGGCATCTGCCGCGCCAGGATCTGCTCGAGCTTCTCTGCCGTCATGCCAGCCCGCTGCATGACGCGCTCGCGCTGGGCTTTGGCGGGCGCGCTGCACACGACCACGACATCGACGCGGGCCTCGCCTGCGGTCTCCAGCAGCAGCGGGATCTCCAGCACCGCCATGGCGGCGCCTCTGGCTGCTTCGCGGCGCAGGAACTCGCGCTCGGCAGCGAGCACCAGGGGATGCACGATTTTCTCGAGGCGCTTGATCTCGGCGGGCTTGTCGAGCACGGCGAGGCCGAGCTTGTGGCGATCGACCTTGCCGGCGGCCGTGGTGCCTGGGAAGGCCGCCTCGATGGGCTCGACGGCGGCGCCCTCGTAGAGCTTGTGCACCTCCGCATCCGCATCGCACACGCCGATGCCCAGCGCCCGCAGCCGCGATGCCACCGCCGACTTGCCCATGCCGATCGAGCCTGTGAGACCGACCACCAGCATCAATCGCCCTCGATATCGCGCACCAGCAGCGCGCGCAGCTCCTGCGTGACTTGGGGCCGTACGCCGAACCACTTCTCGAAGCCCGGCACGGCCTGGTGCAGCAGCATGCCGAGGCCGTCGACGGTGGCGAGCCCGCGCGCCTGCGCAGCGGCGAGCAGCGGCGTGACGAGCGGGACGTAGACGATATCGGCCACGACGCAGGAAGGGTCGAGCGCCGACACGTCCATTGCGAGCGGCTCGCCGCCCTTCATGCCGAGCGAGGTCGTGTTGACCAGCAGCGCAACGTCTTGCGAACACGCGGCGCGCTCGTCCCACTGGAATGCCTTCACCCTCGCACCGAAGTATTGCACCAGCGCATCGGCGCGGGCGCGCGTGCGGTTGAACAGACGCACCTCGCGGGCGCCGGACTCCAGCAGCGCAAAGGCGATCGCACGCGCGGCGCCGCCGGCGCCCAGGACCGACACGATGCCGCCGTCCAGCGCGAGGGTCGGCACCGAGGCCCGCAGATTGGCGATGAATCCGCCGCTGTCCGAGTTGTCGCCGATCAGTCTGCCGTTCTCATACCAGAGCGTGTTAGCGGCTGCCGCGGCGCGCGCGGCGGGCCGCGCCTCGTCGACGGCCGCGAACGCCGCCTCCTTGTGCGGCAGCGTGACGTTGCAGCCTGCGAAGCCCTGCTCGCGCATGCCGCGCAGAAACGCGGTGACATCCTCGGGCTTGACGGGATGGCGATCGTAGCGGCCATCGATGCCGTGCCACTTCAGCCAGTAGCCATGAATGAGCGGCGAGCGCGAGTGCGACACGGGCCAGCCTATGACACCGGCACGGATCATGCGGGAAGCACTCCGCGCGCTCTGAACTCCGCCAGGAGCGACAGCAGCGGCAAGCCGATGATGGTGAAGTGATCGCCCTCGACACGCTCGAAGAGCTGGATGCCCGCGCC
>JBIOVC010000648.1:0-2534 GCA_044867545.1 Hyphomicrobiaceae bacterium
GCGCGAGCACAGTCGCAAGCCCGACGAGCTCTACCCCATCGTCGAGGCGTGCTCGCCGGGGCCGTACCTGGAGCTGTTTGCGCGCGGCGTGCGCGAGGGCTGGACGGCGTGGGGCAACCAGGCCGACGTAGGCTATCGGCCGACGTGGAGGACCTATGCTCACAAATTCCTCTGAAGCCGAGGCTGGTTCGAGAGCGAGCTGTCCCCGCCCGTAGTCTTAGCTGCGTGCTCGATTGCACCGGCGCCTAGGCCAGCACTCGCACTGAGCCCTGACTTCTGTCGCTCGGTGCGGAACCGGAAGCATTGTGCTCGGTGTGAGCCTTGCGGTGCATGACCCGAAGTTGCCATCAAGGCATCGAACACTTCCTCCAGCCTCGGGCGGTTGGGCACGACGGAGGTATGCTCCTTGGACCGACGGGGTCGCGTTGAGCGGGATTTTGTGACGCAGGAGGGAGGGGTGTCGACATGGGGGGACGACTGTCGCTGTTGAGAGCCGCGACCGCCGCTCTCGTTCTGTGCCTCTGCGCCCATGGCGATCAGGCTGAGGCCAAGCGCGTCGCCCTCGTCATCGGCAACGCCGCCTATCGCAGCGTCTCGCCTCTCGCCAATCCACTGAACGATGCGCGCCTGGTGGCAAGCGCCCTCGCCAAATCGGGCTTCGATGTGCAGCTGGGCGCCGATCTGGACCGGAAGGGCATGGAGGCCGCGCTCCAGGAGTTCGCGCATGACGCCATGCAGGCCGATGTGGCGATGGTCTATTTCGCGGGACACGGGCTGGAGGCCAGCGGCGCGAACTGGCTCTTGCCTGTCGACGCCGATATCCGGTCGTTCGCCGATGTCCCGGCAACGGCCATTCCCTTCGAGAAGGTCTCCCGCAGCCTGGCCGGCGCGTCAGTCAAGATCGTCGCGCTCGACGCCTGCCGCGACAATCCATTCGCCGCACGTCTGCCGTCGCCCTCGGGCGCCATCAATCGCGGCCTCGCCGAGGTCGAGCTCGACGGCTATGTCGTCATCTACGCCGCGGCGGCGGGCCAGACGGCGCTCGACGGCAACATCAACAGCCCGTTCGCGCAAACCCTGGCGCGCTGGGTCGGTGCGAAGACACTCGATCTGCGGCTGCTCGCGGGAAAGATTCGCGACGACGTCATAGCCGCCACAGCCGGGGCTCAGCGCCCGTTCGTTTCGGCGAGCCTTCCCGGCAAAGTGACGGCGCTGGCGCCGGCACCGAAGGGAAAGGTTCGTCCCGCGGCCCCGGTCCGCAGCAGGAAGCCCTACTATTTCGACTATGTGCGCACGCTCCGCGATCCGACCTGCATCCCGACGCGCGAAGTCATGTGCAAGACGGAAAGCATGATCGAGACCGCCGGGCGCATCGTGACGGTCGAGGACGACGGGAAACTGCGCATATGGGACGCCGCACGCGAGACAGCCGCCCGCACGGAGATCTTGCCCCCAAACGGTCCTTGGGCTCGCGACGTGTCGTTCGTCGCGCCAGCCTCGGCGATTGCGGTCACCCACTACGACAGCATCACCATGGTTCCATTGAGCGGCGGCCAGCGGCAGACCCGTCGGATCGAGTACGGTAGTCCGCAATTCCTCTTCGCGGCGGGCACGCCACCCGTTGCGGTCTACGCCGATCCAGTCCGGTGCGGGCTGGGGTTTGTCGATCTCGGCAGTTTCGCCGTGACCGGGAAAACGTCGTGGAAGTCCGTCTGCATGAGGGCAGACATTGCGTGGAGCTTGCCGGATCCCGCGTCGGACAGGTTCGTGGTTCGGGCCACCACATTGAGCCAGAAGGAGCCTTACAAGTCGGAAGAGCTGTTGCTGGCGTCGTACCGATCGCGCGAGATCGTCTGCCGCGTGAGCGGAAATGCCAATGGTGCGACGTTCGGCGCCGATGGCGACCTCTACACGGCACACGACGACGGAGCGATCGTGCGCCACGACCGGAGCTGCCGTGCGAAGCAGACATACCGCCTGCATCGGGGGGCCGTCGAGCAGATCCTGGCGCTGACGGGCGGGCGCGTGCTGTCGCGGTCGGTGGACGGTGCGGTCAAGCTCTGGTCGCCGGAGACGACCAAAGCCGAGAAAGAATTGACGGGACTTGCGCGACAAGCGCAGATCCTGGCCGCAGAAGAGGACGGTTCTGCCGTGCTCATCCTCAACGAGGATCGGCGGCTTTACATCTGGTATGGCGAGCCGCGCCTCGGGCCCTATATCGGGCCTTCAGGGCCGGTGTGCGCGGGTGCCCTCTCGGCCGACAGCAACCTTCTCTACGCCCTCAAGTGCGAGGGCAATGTGGAGCTGTGGCGCCGGCAGCGCCTCGACTAGCGCTTCGCCGCAGGTGGGGACGACGAGACTCAGCGTAGGCCGTCCTCCGACGAGCGCGCTCCAGTTGTAAGGGGAACGACTATGGCTGAAAGCAAGGCCCAGTTGTTTGCCAGACTGATGGATGAGGAGCTTTCCAGGCTGGACAAGGGGCCGGACGAGCCGATCACCAGAGCAGAGTTTCTCAACGCCCTGCGCGCTGTCCA
>JBIOVC010000649.1:0-11604 GCA_044867545.1 Hyphomicrobiaceae bacterium
CCGAGGGCAAGCTTGGCGGGCAGGCGGACGTGCCGGGTGTCGCCGGAACGTGGAAGGACCTCACCGACAACGTCAACTCCATGGCCGGCAACCTGACCGGCCAGGTGCGCAACATCGCCGAGGTGACCACCGCGGTCGCCCGCGGCGACCTTTCACGCAAGATCACGGTCGACGTGAAGGGCGAAATCCTGGAGCTGAAGAATACCATCAACACGATGGTCGATCAGCTCAACGCCTTCGCCTCCGAGGTGACGCGCGTGGCGCGCGAGGTGGGCACTGAAGGTAAGCTCGGCGGTCAGGCCCAGGTTTCCGGCGTAGCCGGCACGTGGAAGGACCTGACCGACAACGTCAACTTCATGGCGTCGAACCTCACCGCCCAGGTGCGCAACATCGCCGAGGTGGCGACCGCGATCGCCAGCGGCGATCTGTCGAAGAAGATCACCGTCGACGTGCGCGGCGAGATCCTGCTGCTGAAGGAAACGCTCAACACCATGGTGGAGCAGCTCCGCTCGTTCGCGGCGGAGGTGACGCGCGTGGCGCGTGAAGTCGGCACCGAGGGCCGGCTGGGCGGGCAGGCCTTCGTTCCGGGCGTCGGGGGAACCTGGAAGGACCTGACCGACAACGTCAACCTCCTTGCGGCCAACCTAACCACCCAGGTTCGCAACATCGCCGAGGTGACCACCGCGGTCGCCCGCGGCGACCTCTCGCGCAAGATCACGGTCGACGTGAAGGGCGAAATTCTGGAGCTGAAGAACACCATCAACACGATGGTCGATCAGCTCAATGCCTTCGCCTCCGAGGTGACGCGCGTGGCGCGCGAGGTGGGCACCGAAGGCAAGCTCGGCGGTCAGGCCCAGGTTTCCGGCGTGGCCGGCACGTGGAAGGACCTGACCGACACCGTCAATGTCATGGGGGCCAACCTCACTGAGCAGGTGCGCGGCATCGTCAAGGTCGTGACTGCGGTTGCCAACGGCGACCTGAAGCAGAACCTGACAGTCAAGTCCAAGGGCGAGGTCGCCGCCCTCGCAGAGACGATCAACAACATGACCGAGACGCTGGCGACCTTTGCCGAGCAGGTCACGACGGTTGCGCGCGAGGTCGGCGTGGAGGGGCGCCTCGGCGGACAGGCCAACGTGCCGGGGGCCGCCGGGACCTGGAAAGACCTCACCGGCAACGTGAACCTGCTGGCTGCCAACCTCACCAACCAGGTGCGCGCGATCGCAGAGGTCGCGACCGCAGTGACCGAGGGCGACTTGACGCGATCAATTCAGGTCGACGCCCGCGGCGAGGTTGCCGAGCTCAAAGACTACATCAATACGATGATCGGCAACTTGCGGCTCACGACCGAGCGCAATACCGAGCAGGACTGGCTCAAGACCAACCTTGCGCGCGTCACCAGCATGCTGCAGGGGCAGCGTGATCTTTCGACCGTCGGCGCCAAGCTGCTGTCGGAGCTCGCGCCGCTCGTCGGCGCTCACCAGGGTCTCATCTACCAGATGGTGGCGGAAGGGGGGGGCCCGCCGCACCTCAGACTGCTCGCCAAGTATGCCGAGCATCATGACAACGGCTTTCCCAGCAGCCTGAGGCTGGGCGAAGGACTGGTCGGCCAGTGCGCCATCGAGAAGGGGCGCATCATCGTGACCGACATACCGCCCAATGCCATGCGTATCGACACCATCCTGCTGGAGGCGATGCCGAAGAACATCGTCGTCTTCCCTGTCATCTTCGAGGATCAGACAAAGGCGGTCATTGCGCTCGCATCGCTGCGCGAGTTCGACCCGGCCCATCTGACATTCCTCGAGCAGCTGACCGCCAGCATCGGCATCGTGCTCAACAGCATCGAGGCCACCATGCAGACCGAGGCCTTGCTCAAGCAGTCGCAACAGCTCGCCGGCGAGCTGCAAACGCAGCAGAGGGAGCTGCAGCAGACCAATGAGGAGCTTGAGCAAAAGGCTCAACAGCTCGCCGAGCGCAATCGCGAGGTCGAAGCCAAGAATCAGGAAATCGAGCAAGCCCGCCGCGCCGTCGAGGAGAAGGCGTCCGAGCTCGCACTGACATCAAAGTACAAGTCCGAATTCCTGGCCAACATGTCGCACGAGCTGCGCACCCCGTTGAACAGCATCCTCATTCTCGGCCAGCAGCTGAGCGACAATCCGGACGGCAACCTGAGCGAGAAGCAGATGGAGTTTGCGCGAACCATCTACGGCGCCGGCACCGACCTGATGAACCTGATCAGCGACATCCTGGACCTGTCCAAGATCGAATCGGGCACGGTCTCCGTCGTTGCCGAGGAGATCTACTTCACCAATCTAATCGAGGCCGTTGCCCGACCATTCCGCCACGAGGCCGAGCGGCGTCATCTCTCTTTCAGTGTGGATGTCGATCCGTATCTTTCCCGCAGCATCACCACCGATTCCAAGCGCCTGCAGCAGGTGCTCAAGAATCTGCTGTCCAATGCCTTCAAGTTCACTGAGAACGGCGGGGTGAGATTGCGCGTGTTGGCCGCCGAAGGTGGTTGGAGTGCCGATCACCCCACGTTGGTCAAAGCACCTACTGTCGTTGCCTTCGAGGTCGCCGATACGGGCATCGGCATCTCGCCGGAGAAGCAGAAGATCATATTCGAAGCATTCCAGCAGGCCGATGCCGGAACCAGCCGCAAGTACGGGGGAACAGGGTTGGGTCTGGCGATCAGCCGCGAGCTCGCCAACCTGCTCGGCGGCGAGATCCAGCTGCACAGCACGCCTGGTAAGGGGAGCACGTTCACGCTCTACCTCCCGCTGAGATACACGGGTACTTCCGCGTCTTCCTCGCCGGCGCCGACGTCAACGGCTTCGAGCGGCGGCGACGCCGGCTATCGCATCCATCCGGAACGCCCGACAGAGCAGATCCCCGACGACCGCGAAAGCCTGAAGCCCGGCGACATGGTTCTCCTCATCATCGAGGATGACCCGCACTATGCGCGCGTGCTTGCCGATCTTGCTCGCGACAGCAGCTTCAAGGTGCTGATCGCCGCGACAGGGGACGAAGGTCTGGCGCTCGCCAACGACTACTATCCGACCGCGATCTCACTCGATGTCTTCCTCCCGGACATGCTGGGCTGGACGGTGCTCAGCCAATTGAAGCAGAACTCTGCCACTCGGCATATTCCAGTGCAGATCGTCACGCTCGAGGAAGATCGCCAGCATGGCCTGTCACGCGGCGCTTTCTCCTATCTCACCAAACCGGCGAGTGCCGAGGATCTGCAGGACGCACTGTCCCGTCTCAGGCGCTTCACAGAGCCGCGGCGCAAGCGGCTGCTGGTGGTGGAAGACAATCCGGCCGAGCGGTTCGGCGTCACCCAGCTCCTTGGCCATGACGATATCGACATCGTGACCGCCGACAATGGAGCGGCGGCACTGGACAGCCTGCGGGAGCAAACGTTCGACTGCGTCGTGCTCGATCTCAAGCTGCCGGACATGAGCGGCTTCGATGTCCTGGAGCAGTTCCGCGACGATCAGCAGCTTGGCCACATCCCCGTCGTCGTGTTCACCGGACGCGAGCTGACGGCGGAGGAGGACGCCCAACTACACAGCATTGCGCGAAGCGTAGTGGTCAAGGGCGTTGAGTCCCCGGAACGTCTGCTCGATGAAACGGCCCTGTTCCTGCACCGGCTGGTTTCGGACCTTCCCCCCGACAAGCAGCGAATGCTCGAGCGGCTGCACGGCTCGGATGAGGACTTGGCCGGGCGCACCGTGCTGCTGGTGGACGACGATGCACGCAACATCTTTGCATTGAGTAGCGTGCTCGAGCGGCGCGGCATGCGGGTGCTTACGGCCACGACCGGCAAGGAAGCGATCACAATCCTGCAGTCGACC
Organism: Hyphomicrobiaceae bacterium; assembly: GCA_044867545.1. Classification (GTDB taxonomy): domain Bacteria; phylum Pseudomonadota; class Alphaproteobacteria; order Rhizobiales; family Hyphomicrobiaceae; genus DATLZB01. Next base: position 3,855 of record JBIOVC010000649.1, read on the forward strand.
CCGGGAGTAGCCCTGGTGCTGATGGACATCATGATGCCGGACATGGACGGCTACGAGACTATGCAGCAGATCCGCAAGGATGGGGCTATGCGAAGGCTTCCGATCATCGCTCTCACGGCCAAGGCCATGAAGGGCGACCGGGAGAAGTGCGTAGCGGCCGGAGCCTCGGACTATCTCGCCAAACCGGTCAACACCGAGCAATTGCTGGCAGCGCTCAGGATGTGGCTGCATCGCTAGCGGGAACATCTCGTCATGAACGCGCACATTCCAGTCAACATCCTGCTGGTCGATGATCAGCCGTCCAAACTGCTGAGCTACGAGGTCATTCTCAAGGAGCTGGGCGAGAACCTGATCAAGGCCGGATCGGCCAGGGAGGCGCTGGAGAAGCTGCTGAGAAACGACGTGGCGGTCATTCTGATCGACGTCTGCATGCCAGACCTCGACGGATTCGAGCTGGCGCAAATGCTGCGCGAGCATCCCCGCTACGAGAACACTGCCATCATCTTCATCTCCGCCATCCATCTCTCCGACCTCGACCGGCTGCGCGGCTACAAGACAGGTGCGGCAGACTACGTCCCCGTGCCGGTGGTGCCGGAGATCCTTCGCGCCAAGGTCAGGATCTTCGTCGAGCTCTACCGCAAGACGCGGCAGCTCGAGCAACTCAACGACGAGCTGGAGCGCCGAGTGTCCGAGCGGACCGCGGCTCTCGAGACCTCGATGGAGCGCCTGCGGCTCGCCAGCGAGGCGGCGGGGTTCGGAACGTACGACTACAGCCCTTCCATCGGCCAGTTCTACTGGTCGACCCATCTGCGGCGCATGGTGGGCATGGGAGAGGACGAGCCGCTGACACTCGAGCACGCCCTGGAGTTTGTCCATGCCGATCACCGCTCGCAGGTGCGCGAGCACATGCTGGCCGGTGGCGAGCAGGGCGATCATCCCCAAGAGCTCGAATTCAAGATCGTCCGGCCCGACGGGGAGATCAGATGGTTGCTGGACCGCGGGCAGGTGGTCCGCGTGACGAACGGTGCCCGGACCGGCTGGCGGCTCATGGGCACCATCCTCGATATCACCGCGCGAAAACTGACCGAGGAGCGCCAGAAGCTCCTGATGGAAGAGCTCGACCATCGCGTCAAAAACATTCTCGGCAACGTCAACGCGATAGCGCGGCTGTCGAGCCAGCGGGCAACCTCCGTCCGCGATTTCGTACGGACGTTGGAGGGGCGACTCCATGCCATGTCGCGGGCGCACGGCCTGCTCCGGCAGAGCGGCTGGGGCGGCACCGACCTGCGCTCTCTCGTCACCGAGTCACTTGCGCCGTTCAGCCCGTTCGGCGAGAGCAACGTCACCATCGAGGGCGAGACCGTACTGATCCGGCCCGAGCTCACGCAGTCCCTGACGCTGATCCTGCATGAGCTCGCCACCAATGCGGTGAAGCACGGCGCATTGTCGGTCTCGAACGGCCGCATATCGGTGTCGTGGTCGAAGCCCGGTCCTCGGCCGGGCAACCACCGTCTCGTCTGGCGGGAGAGCGGCGGACCGCGGGTACGACGACCAGAAGCGAATGGCTTTGGCCTGAGCGTGTTGCAGACCGCCGCCCGCGAGGTCGGCGCGATCCCTGACGTCCAGTTCTTCGAGGAGGGTTTCGCCTACAGTCTCGAGGGTCCGTTCGAAGCCGTTCCCGCAACGAGCAGCGACCTCGCGCAAGCGGCATCCGCGAAGAGCACGACCGAGTCCGACAGCGGCAATGCCGTCTCCCGCGTCCTCGTTGTCGAGGACGAGGGCCTGGTCGCTCTTCAACTGCAATTGGACCTTGAATCCTGGGGCTATTGCGTGGTTGGGCCCGGCCGGAACCTGGACGAAGGCGCCGCGCTCGCTCGAACGGAGGAGATCGACGCAGCACTGGTCGATGTGCGGCTCGGCAATCAAACGAGCGCTGCGATCGCAGACATTCTGCTCGAAAGGCGAATCCCGTTCGTATTCGCCACCGGCTATGCGGATTCCGCGATCTTGCCCCAACACCTTCGGAACGTAACCAGGCTCTCGAAGCCGTACACGACGGATCTGATCAAGCAGACCGTCGAGCGGCTCGTCGGGGAGCGCAGGCGTACTGCATAGGGGCATGCATCGGGGACAGACGGGTGAGACCCCGATGGTCCCCCAGAAACGAGTGGCGCGCGGATGCGTTCCGTATCAGCACAGCTATTCGAGGAGTCCGTTCGATGGACGAGCACGATGCCAAAGCAAGCACGGCCTCCGACTTCGCCCGGCAGGCTGCAACGAAACCCGCACAGCACAGGAACCGCAGACCGCCAAAACCCGGTGGCGGCTCCAAAGCACCGGAAGTCAGAGAGGCGTTCCGGGCGCTCGCTGAGCGGGCGGCCGATGCCGTCGGCAGCCACTGGGCATTTCTGGCCGCCGTTGCGCTGGTCGCCGCCTGGGCAATAGCCGGCCCCTACTTTGCCTACTCCGACACCTGGCAGCTCGCCATCAACACGAGTACGACGATAGCCACATTCCTCATCGTGTTCCTCATTCAGAACACCCAGAACCGCGAGACGCGCGTCGTGGCGCTCAAGCTCGATGAGTTGCTGCGCAGCGTGGAGGGCGCGCGCACGGGATTCGTGAGCTTGGACAGCATGTCGGATCGTGAGCTTGAGCTCGTTCAGAAGGAGTTCGCACGTCTGCAGGAGAAGTACGCTCCGCTGGTCGATGACGATTTGGCCCACGTCGAGCGCGAGATGAATGCGCGGAAGCGTGGGCGAAGCCGTCCCAAAATGTGAGCCGTGCCGGCCATGTATGTCTTTTTTCAAGCATTTTTGAGATTGCCCAACCAGCAGGACCCAGGTACCCTCACTCGAGTGCGATCCACGCTTGGACCTGCGGGTCCTTCGCGCAGTGGCGCACCAATCCCGGAGAACAGCTGTGGGCGCCGCTTTAGGTAGAGGGCATATGGTGGTGTCGCCGGAGGGCGGTTCGCTCGAGCTGCAAGCCCTCAGCATTGCCGAAGATGCCGAAGGCCTGGTGGCAAGGACGCTGATATCCGCAGACGCGGCCGTTCCTTCGCTGATCGACGCCCTCCCGGTTGCAGTCTACGTGACGGATTCCGACGGGCGGATCACGTACTACAACGAAGCGGCGACCGCGCTATGGGGATGCCGACCGGAGCTCGGCAGCAGCGAGTTCTGCGGGTCGTGGCGGCTTTTCCATCCGGACGGCACACCCATGCGGCATGATGAATGTCCGATGGCTCAGGCCCTGCGCGAAGGGCGCCCGGTAAGGGGCAAGCAAGCCATAGCCGAACGTCCCGACGGAACACGGGTCCCGTTCCTGCCCTATCCGACGCCACTGTTTGACAGCGCCGGCGTTCTGGTCGGCGCCGTCAACACGCTGGTGGATCTGTCCGAGCGGAGGCAATGGGAGATGTCCCTTGCCAAGCGGATGGAGGAGCAGGCCGCTCTGTTTCGATTCACCGATCGCCTCTACCGCGCGGGATCGCTATCGGACGTCTACAGCGCTTCGCTTGATGCAATCATCCACGGGCTTGGCTGCGACCGGGCCTCGATACTGCTGTTCGACGATGCAAGCATAATGCGGTTTGTCGCCTGGCGCGGTCTGTCGGAAGGCTACCGGCGCGCCGTGGAAGGCCACTCGCCCTGGTCGCCAGATACGCAAGATCCGCAACCGATCCAGATTGAGGACATTGAGCGCGCCGAGCTGCCGGAAAGTCTAAGGGCCACTCTCAGGAAGGAGGGGATCGCCGCACTTGCGTTCGTTCCCTTGGTCGTGAGCGGCAAACTTGCGGGCAAGTTCATGACGTATTGCGACGTGCCACGCGTCTTCAGCGAGGGCGACGTCGATCTTTCGGTCACCATCGCACGTCAGCTGGGGTTCAGCCTAGAGCGCATGGCCGCCGGGGACAGCCAGCGCCGCGCCGAGCAGGAGGCAATACTGCTCGGCTCGATCGTCGAGGAAACCGACGATGCGATCATCAGCAGGGATCTGCGCGGCATCATAACCAGCTGGAATCGTGGTGCGGAGCGCTTGTTTGGCTATTTGTCAGAAGAAGCGATCGGCAGGTCTGTCACCATGCTGATGCCGCCGGGTCACAAGAACGAGGAACCGACGAACCTCGAACGCATAAGGCGAGGTGAGCGCGTTGATCACTATGAGACCGTGAGGATGCACAAGGACGGCAGCCTGATCGATATCTCGCTCACCCTTTCCCCGATCAAGGATGCATCAGACAGGATCGTCGGCGCATCGAAGATCGCCCGCGATATTCGAGATCGAAAGCGCGCAGAGGCGCGGCAGGAGCTGCTCACGCAAGAGATCCACCATCGCACGAAGAACATCTTCTCGGTGGTACAGGCTGTCGTTACCAGGAGCTTTGCCGGCAAGCGGACGGTGGCCGAAGCAGAATCGAGCGTACTCAGTCGTCTGCAGTCCCTCGCTCAGACACACCAGATCCTGGTGGAGAAGGAGTGGCGAGGCGCCGAGCTGGCCGACGTCATACGCGCCGAGATGCGGCCGTACCAGGGCCGTCTAACCATCGAAGGGCCCAGCATATTGCTGAATGCCCGTGCCACGCAGGACTTCGCTCTGGTCATCCATGAGCTGGCGACGAATGCTGCGAAATATGGCGCCTTGTCGAACTCCACCGGTCGCGTGCAGATAGGCTGGTCGGTCGACGGCGGCGCCTCGCCACCGACTTTCACCTTCCGCTGGCAGGAGCAGGGCGGACCACCGGTGGCCGTGCCAGCGCGCAAGGGATTTGGAGGTGTAGTGATGGAGCATGTGATGGCTTCATACTCTGACACGCCCTCACGAGTTCATTTCGCGCCGGACGGCGTCATCTATGAGCTGCGGACTACACTGACCGCTCTGACCGCTTGACCCGCGCACTCGGCGCTCTCGATCCGCACGCCCTACCCGGGCTCAAAACCAAACAAGCGCGCCGGATTGTCGACGAGAATGCGCTTTCTCAGCGCCGCGTCTGGGGCAATAACGGCGAGGAGATCGAGCAGGTCGCCTTCGTTCGGGACGCGGCCGGGCGTGAACGTGTTGCCGTGCGGCCAGTCGCTCCCCCAGATCACACGATCGGGGGCCACTTCGATCACCGCCTGGGCAAAAGGCAGCATGTCCATGAAGGGCAGGCTGCCTTCGACGCGTGCTTTCGGGACCGCGCTGATCTTGTCGAAGCTGCACAGCTTCACCCAGAAGCGCTCGTCCTTCAGCAGATCGAGCAGCAGCAGAAAGGCGGGTTGATCGAGACCGCCGGCGCCGCGGACCCGCGCCATATGATCGATGATGGTGGGAACCGGCAGCCTCCGGATGAATCCCTCGTGGTGGATGAGGTCTTTCGGGTCGACGTGAAGATCGAGTACCCAGCCGCGCTTCTTAAGACGCGGGAGATGCTCGGTCAGATGCTCCTCGCTGCCGGGCCGATCATCCATCAGATGGAAGCGCGCGCCTCGGATCCCGCCCTTATTCAGGGCCTCGAGCGCTGCATCGTCGAATGATCCATCTATGTTCGCTATGCCGCGCGCGGATTCTCCCAGCCGCGCAATGGCGTCTAAAATGACACCATTGTCGTAACCGTGCGCGGTCGGCGTGACGAAAACCACGCGGCTCAAGCCGGTGATCCTCTGCATGTTCTGGTAATGCTCGATCGGAGCGGCGGGCGGCGTATATCGGCGTCCGTCAGAGTAGGGAAAGACATCGGGGGGACCGAAGACATGTGCGTGCGTGTCGCAAGCGCCCGGCGGAAGTGTCCAATGCGGTGGCCGGGTATTGGGGTCCGGCGGCAGGCTCACCCGCAAAGGAGATCGCGGCATGATGCGTTCCCTCACTTGAGCGACTCTTGAAGCGGTCGGACGACTGCTCTATCCCGCTGGCGATGCATTGCCAAGCGCGCGGCAGTCAGGAAGCTCGGTCTCGAGGCCGCACTCGAGCCGTCCTGCGGGTCGCCATCGCCCACACGTTTAGCGTAGTATGCCGAGCCGAACGGTCAGCAAGCTTGCGACGGGGACCCGGATGACAGAAGCCGTCAAGTTGCGTGTCAATGGCGTCGAACGGACAGTGGAGGCCGACCCGGCGATGCCGCTGCTATATGTGCTGCGTGGTCCACTGGGGCTCACGTCCGCGCACTTCGGTTGCGGCACGAACCAGTGCGGTGCCTGCAACGTCATGGTCGACGGAGCGGCGGTCGCCTCCTGCGATACGCCGCTCTGGTCGGTCGCTGACAAGTCGATCACGACGGTCGAAGGCCTCGGGTCGCCCGATGCGCCCCACCCGCTGCAGCGCGCCTTCATCGCCGAGCAGGCGATGCAATGCGGCTACTGTATTCCCGGAATCCTGATGACCGCGGCCGCGCTGATCGCGCGCACGCCCGATCCATCCGAGGCCGAGGTGCGGAGCGCGCTCGACCGCAACCTCTGTCGTTGCGGCGCGCACAACCGGATCGTGCGCGCGGTGCTGCGCGCTGCCCAAGAGAGTCGCGCCCAATGACAGCGCCCACGCCCGCCAACGAACCCGCGCGACTGCCGGGCGGCCTCAATGCCAACCGCCGGCTTTCACAGTGGTTGCGATTCACCCGCGAGGGCAGGGTCGAGGTGTCCTCCGGCAAGGTCGAGATTGGCCAGGGCATCCTGACCGCGCTCGCGCAGATTGCTGCCGACGAGCTCGACGTGGACCTCTCACGCATCAGGATGATGCGAGCCAGCACGGCGTCGAGCCCGAACGAGGCGGTGACCTCGGGGAGCCAGTCGATCCAGGAGTCGGGTACTGCCATCCGCTATGCCTGCGCCGAGGCGCGGTCGATCTATCTGGCGGCGGCCGCACAGCGGCTGGGTGTCGGCGTCGAGACGCTGAGCATCCAGGATGGGACAATCTCCGGCCCGCACAATCTTCACACGAGCTACTGGGAGCTTGCCGACGACCAACTGCTAGCTCGCGAAGCAACGGCGAGCGTGGCGCCGAAGGCGGAGGGCGCGCGACGGCTGGCGGGCTCGGCCGCACAGCGGACGGACATTCCGGACAAGGTGTTCGGCCGGCCTCGCTTCGTACAGGATCTTGCACTTCCCGGCATGCTTCATGGACGAATCCTGCGGCCCCCGTCTCGCGGTGCGCGGCTTACCCAGCTCGATGCCTCTGCGGCCGAGAGCATGGGTGGCGTCGTTGCAGTGGTGCGGGACGGCGACTTCGCCGGTGTAGTGGCGGAGACCGAGCACCAAGCACTCGAGGCATTGGCACGGTTGCGCAAGTCGACCGACTGGCAGCAGTCGGCGATGCTCCCCGAGGCGGCGAAACTCACCGACTGGATGCGGCAGCAGCCGGCCGAGACGACGAGCGTCGCGGAGCGCGGCACCGGTGCGCCAAAGGTGGCGCGGACCGTGCGCCGCTCGTTCTCGCGGCCCTACATCGCCCACGCCTCGATCGGTCCCTCATGCGCGATCGCGCAGTGGACGGATGCCGGCGTGCACGTCTGGACGCACAGCCAGGGCATCTTCAACCTGCGCGCCGATCTTACGACTGCGCTGGCGATACCGGCGGAGCGGATCGTGGTCGAGCATGTCGAGGGCGCAGGCTGCTACGGCCACAACGGCGCCGACGATGTGGCGCTGGATGCGGTGCTGCTCGCAAAGGCGGCGGGCGGGCGACCGGTACGGGTGCAGTGGTCGCGCGAGGATGAGCTCGCATGGGCGCCGTTCGGCGCGGCGATGGTAATCGACCTCGAAGCCGATCTCGACGA
>JBIOVC010000650.1:0-6095 GCA_044867545.1 Hyphomicrobiaceae bacterium
CGTCTCGAAGTCGATGACAGCGAGCGCTCCCGTAGGAAACTTGCCGGCGAGCCCCGCCAGCGCCTTGCGCTCGCCACCGCCGGTGAGCGCCAGCGCCAGCGCATGCAGCCCCGGGTTGTGGCCGACCATCAGGACGTGGCGGGCCGACGAGCGGACCTTGGCGAGGCGGCCCAACAGCTCCTGCGGCGCGGCGAGGTAGAGGCCCTCGTCGTAGGCGATCTCGGGCGGTTTGCCGGGTAGCTCGGCAAGTACCATCGTCAGCGTCGCCCGCGTCCTCACCGCATCCGAGCAGAGTACCAGGTCGGGCACGAGCTTCTCCGCCGCCATGAACGCGCCGATCCGTGGCGCATCCTTGGTGCCGCGTTTCGCGAGCGGGCGCTCGTGGTCCTCGAGCGCATTGTCCTCCCAGCTCGACTTGGTATGGCGCAGCAGCGACAGGGTCAGCATGATCGCGACGATGGCGGATCAACGCGCCCCGCGCAACCCTCAGCGTTCGAGACGACGGCCGGCGCGCCCGTCAGTGCGGCAGGCGGATCTGAGAGCTGCGCGTCTGCGCCGCCAGGTTGAGTCCGAGAACCAGCCGCGGCCCATTGGCCTTGGGCGCGCTCTCGAGCCGGTACGTCCCGTCCTTGCGCCGCGTGTACCAGATCGTTCGGGTGGTGCCGCCGATCCGAGCCATCACCCGCCGGCCGTCCGCCGCCACGCGCATGACGACCGCCTCGCGCACACGTGCCGGTGCGATCTCGACCGCGACCATGCCGGCCGCCGGCTCGGGCTCCTCGTAACCCTTCGGCGGGACGGCGGCGCGGCCGGCTGTCAGGCGGCGTGCGGGTTGATGGCCGTTGATGGCCGGCGTCGGCGCGGGAGCCGGCGGCCGAGCGGCAGCGGCGGGCGGTATGGCAGCGGGCGCTGCGGGAGCGACGATGGGCGCGCTTGCCGCCGCCGGTGCCGTGGCCTCCGGTTGTGGTGCAGGTATCTTGGAGCGCTTGAACCAGCCGAACATGTCCCGTCCCCTCCGACGCAATTTCAGATGCGGAACACGCGTGGCAAACAGCATGCCAGAAAAAAGTCCAGCACTCCCAATGGTGCCGGCCGGCGGAGTTCAAGGGCGTGCTCGAAAATTGGGCGGGAATAGCGAGCGGTGCCGCGGCACTGGGCGCGAGCGACGCTGCGAGAATTCAGGTTCAATCAGTCCGCACAGAATCCGCCGAGCCCTTTCGCCTTGAAAGGCCTCGGCGGCTTGATCGCAAATTGAATGGAGTATAACTGCGAGGAGAATGCCTTCCAGTATCAGGCCATGCACGAATTACTTTCTTCGAATGGCGGTAGTGCCCGGACGCATTTCCATAGCACGAGTAGTTACAACCAATATCGGGTTTCCATTGGGCGGCAAGGTGCATTCATACTAAGGCAGCCAAAAAAGAATCCGTCGCCCAGGGACACCAATTCAGCACACTGAGTAATGCGAGCATCAGTCGCGTTCGCGTGGAGCCGCCTGGCCGCGATGCAGATGATTGGACCGACCCGGTGGCTGCATTCCGGGCGGTCCAATTGCCCGGTAGGCCGAACAACAGCGCGGTGAGCTCCGCCTGCCGGTGCGTGGTGGTCTTGCCGAAGATGGACTGAAGCTGGTTGCGCACCGTCATCACGGCGACGCCGTTGCAGGCCGCGTACTCCTGCAGGCTGACGCCCTGCATGAGGGCCAGCGCCAGCCTGATCTCTGCAGGCGTCAGGCCGAACGTGGTGCGCAGGACCTGGGCGAGGTCGTCCGCCGGTTCGCGAGCCTGCGAGACGATCAGCATGACGAGGCGGGAGCTCGCAGAGAAGAACATCACCACGTCGGACTTGGGCGACGCTCTATCGGGCGTCAGCGGTAGCGCGCTGATCCACTGGTTCGCCTCGCTCCCCCTCGCCCTGAAGCAGATCGCGTGCTGCAGGGGCCCCGCCAGCTCGGGACGAACGCAGGCTTGGACCGATCTTTCCAGCTCGACGTCCGCCGCGCAGTCATCGAGCACGATCCGTCCGGCCTTGTCGAGGTAGAGGCCGCTTCGAGCGCCGAGCAGCGCCTCGGCGGCGGGATTGGCGTACTGCAGCCGCCGACGTTCATCCACGACGAGCGTAGGTGCCTTCATGCGACCCAGGACCGGTGTGGGGGCATCGGACTGCGATTGGGCGAGTTGGTGGGCGAGCTCAAAGCTGCGCCGCAAATGAGGGGCCAGCACTTGCGCCAGTCGTGCCGCCGGACCGTTGAGCCTCTCCCCTTTTCGGGGCGCGTAGTCCATCGTCAGCACCAGCATGCGACCCTGGTCATTCCAGATCGGAAGCCCGATCCCGGAGCCCATTTCATGTCTCAGCAGAAAGCCGTGAAACGCGGTCTTGTGGATCTGCGCCCGGTACGGGCTTTCATCGACCACGAGGGGCACGCCTGCCTGGAGCTTCGGTATCAGCGGCACCAGGGCATTGCGGTGTGCGTAGTGGGCAACGTACTCCTCAACCGTCCTCGGATCGTAGCCGGCGAACGCGCCGATTGCGCGCGGTGGCGATCCGGCCATGAAACCCTGCAGCGACGCGCCGGTCATCGGCAGCAGCGTCCGAACCTCTTCAATGACGCCTTGCCAAGCGCCCGGGTCGAGCGGTGCCCGGTAGATTGTTTCAATGACGGCGAATATCTTCTTGTTCGGGATACGCAACGCCGTTCTCCCCACGCCGACCGGCCGCCCGCATTTCAACGCCATGTTAGAAAATATCTACATCCGCGGGAAGGCGTGAAATAAAGCCGCCGGTCGGCCCCTGCGGGGCAGGCCTTGCCCGCTATCTCATTGCGACCGGGCGCGCGGCGTCTTCTTCGCCTGCGCGAACAGGACGGCCTCCTCGGCCGACCGCACCAGGGCGCGAGCCTTGTTGATGCACTCCTGCTGCTCGGTCGCCGGCACTGAATCATAGACCAGGCCGGCACCCGCCTGGATGTGCATCACGCCATCCTTGACCAGCGCCGTCCGCAGCACGATGCAGGTATCCATCTGACCATCGGCGGAGAAATAGCCGACGCACCCCGCGTAGGGCCCGCGCTTGTCCTTCTCGAGCTCGTCGATGATCTGCATCGCGCGGACCTTCGGTGCGCCCGAGACGGTGCCGGCCGGGAATCCCGCCATCAGCGCATCGATCGCGTCCTTGCCAGCCTTCAGCCGCCCGACGACGTTCGACACGATATGCATCACGTGGCTGTAGCGCTCGACGACGAACTGCTCGGTCACCTCCACCGAGCCGATCTCCGCCACCCGCCCGACGTCGTTGCGGCCGAGGTCGAGCAGCATCAGGTGCTCCGCCCGCTCCTTCGGATCGGCGAGCAGGCTCGTTGCGAGCTCCTGGTCCTCGGCCGGCGTCGCCCCTCGCGGCCGGGTGCCGGCAAGCGGCCGGATCGTCACCTCGCCGTCGCGCACCCGCACGAGGATCTCGGGCGAGGAGCCGACGAGCGCGAAGGCACCGAGGTCGAGGTGGAACAGGAACGGTGAGGGGTTGGTACGCCGGAGCGCGCGGTAGAGCGAGAACGGGGGGAGCGTGAACGGCGCCGAGAAGCGCTGGGACAGCACGATCTGGAACGCGTCGCCGGCCCGGATGTAATCCTTCGCGCGCTCGACCATCGCCATGTACTCGCCAGGCGTCGTGTTCGAGATGGGCTGCGGCGCCGGCAGATGACGCGCGGAAGTCTTGGCCGAATGGTTGAGCGGCGCATCGAGAGCGCGCACGACGCTCTTCAGACGCTTGGCTGCGGCTGCATAAGCCGCTGCGGCGTTCTGGCGGCCGGGACGCACCGGCGTCACCACGGTCATCTCGTCCTTGACGCTGTCGAACACGATGATGAGCGTCGGCCGCATCAGCACCGCGTCGGGGACTCCGAGCGCATCCGGCCGCGCTTGCGGCAGATCCTCGATCAGCCGAACCGTATCGTAGCCCATGTAGCCGAACACGCCGGCGGCCATCGGCGGCAGCTCCTCGGGGAGCTCGATCGCGGACTCCGCGAGCAGCCCCCGCAGCGCTTCCAGTGCCGGCAGCTTCTCGGCCTGGAATGCGTCCGGCCGCGTTGCCGGGTTGCGGTTGACCTCGGCACGCGCGCCGAGCGCCCGCCAGACGAGATCGGGCATGAGCCCGATCATCGAGTAGCGACCACGCGTGGCGCCGCCTTCGACCGACTCGAGCAGGAAGCTCATCGGCCGTGAATGCGCGACCTTGAGATAAGCTGACACCGGTGTCTCGAGGTCGGCGACGAGCCGTGTCCAGACCACCTGGGCTTCGCCATTGTCGTAGCGCCGGGCAAAGCCCGGGTAGGCCGGCTCGACCTCCAGACTCGCGGTCCTGCGCCCGTGCGTGCTCACGTCGGTGTTTCCCAACTACTGCTGCTCTTCGCCACCAACGGTATTGCGGAAGACGGTCTCGTTGACCGACACGCCGTACTTGGCCTGGACCGCGGTCAGATAGGCCGACATCAGATCGTTCTGGATCTGCCGGGAAAGCTCCGTCTCGAGCTGCTTCCTCTGTTCATCCGTCGGCGGCGGCGCCGGGATGACCTCGGTGAGCTTCATCACGATGCGGGACTTCTTGTCGGCGGTCTCCACCGACGCCGCAGCGCCGGGCGCCAGCGCGAACGCGCGCGCGACGGCGGCAGCCGGCAGCGCCGAGCGCTGACCGGTGCGGTTGAACGGCAGCGTTATGTCGAACTTGCCGCCGGCTTCCTCGGCGAGTGCGGCCATCGGCTCGCCCTTGTTGGCGCGCGTCACGAGCTTGTCCGCGAAATTGGCGATGATCTTGGACGCTTCCTCCGCACGCCAGGCGTCCTTGACCGCGTCCTTAACCTCCTCGAACAGCCGGATCCGCTCGGGCGTCACCGAGATGACGTCCACCCAGACGATGCCGCCGTCGTCGAGCTCGACCGGCTCGCTCTCCATCCCGACCTGCCCCTCGAAGGCCGTCTGCAGGATCGCCTGTGACTGCGGAAACGTCAGCGCCGCCTTGCCTTCACTCGTCATTCCGGCGCGGTCCGTGGCGGGCACCGGCACGAAATCGATCTCGAGCAGGCCGGCAATCTCTTTCAGGGGCTTTCCACTCGCACGCTGCTCCTCCACCTGGTCGTAGAGCTTGCGGATCTCCTCCCGCGCGTGCTCTCCCGCCAGCATCTCGCGGATCTCGCCCTTCACGTCCTCGAACGTGCGCTGCTTGCCGGGAATGATCTCGCTCACTTTGAGCAGTACGGTCGAGTAGCGGCCCTTGACCGGGGCCGACACCTGATCCTTGGCGAGCGAGAACGCCGCCGCGGCGATCGCCGGGTCGAGCATCTGCTCCTTGGTGAGCAGCCCGAGATCGACATCGCTTTCGCTCGCGCCGGCCTCCTTTGCCACGTCGACGAAGCTCTTGCCGCCCGCCAGCGCCTTTGCTGCTGCCTCGGCCGCACCCTGCTCCTTGAACGCGATCTGCTGCACGCGTCGCTTCTCCGCCACGTTGTGGCGCTGCGGATCAGCCTCGTATGCGGCCTTGATCGCCTCGTCGGTCACGGCGACGCGCTTCTTCACGCCCTCGAGCGTGACGGGCAGAACGGCGAGCTCGCGCAGCTCGGGCGCCTTGAGCTGCTGCTGCAGGCGCTCGTACGCGGCCTTGAGCTGCGCCTCGTCCGGCTCGGGCAGCTTGACGACCTTAGCCGGGTCGATGGTGAAATGCTGGACCTTGCGCGTTTCCGCTCCGTACTGATGAGCAAGATTGATCAAGGTGGCGGGAACCGGGACCGCTCCCAGCATCGCCTCGGTGAGCTGCTGGCGGACCTCGTCCTGGCGCTTCAGCGCAATGAAGCCGCGCTCGCTGAGCCCGCTCCGGCGCAACACGTTGTCGAGCGCGTCCTTGTTGAACCGGCTGTCGACACCCTTGAACGCCGGGTCGGCCTGGATCGCCGCGATCACCGCCTGATCGGAGAGAGCGAGCCCCATGTCCCTGGCATGTGCGTCGATCGCGGCAGCCCCAATCAGCTCGGCGAGCACGAGACGATCGATCCCGAGCTTGCGTGCCTCCTCGGGTGTCGGCCGGCGGCCGAGCTGACGGGAATAGTTGTC
>JBIOVC010000651.1:0-14272 GCA_044867545.1 Hyphomicrobiaceae bacterium
GGCAGGTAGAGCGTGTCGCCGCCCGCATACATGAGCTTCAGGCAATCGTGCGGAGCCCCGAGAGCGGTGATCGTCTCGAGGCCCTCGAACCGCCCGACGCCGTGATCGGCGTGGACGACGAGGTCGCCGACGAACAGGCTCGCCGCCTCGGTGATGACGTCGGCGGCCCTGCGCGCCTTGCGGCGAGGCCGGATCAGCCGGTCGCCCAGAATGTCCTGCTCACCGATGACGGCGAGCTCGGCGGTATCGAACCCCTGCTCGAGGCCCAGACCGCCGAGGCCAGGCACGTTCCCCGGCAGCGCCAGCACTCCCGTGTAGCTGTCGACCTTGCGCGTATCGCCAAGCCCGTGATCGGCAAGCAGGCTGGCGAGCCGCTCGCGCGCGCCCGCCGTCCACGCCGCCACCACGACCCGCTTGCCCCGCCCCGTCAGCGCCCGGATGTGGGCGACGACCGCACCGAACAGATCGCCGCCCTCCGCCGTCCGCTCGACCGCGAAGTTGCGCCCCGGCCGCCCCCCGAGCGATTGCGCATGGGCGTCCGCCGACTGCTCGAACGGCGAGAACCGACGCACGCGGGCGCGGCCGAGCGCGGCCTGCCATGCCTTGCCGTCGAGGAACATCCGGTCCGGCGGCACCGGCTTGTAGGGCGGCGCCCCGAACTTTGCCGTCTCGAGCGAGTCGATCCGCGCCTGGTAGTGCTCGTTGATCTGCTCGAAGCGCCGCTCGACCGCCTCGTCCGCCAGATGGTCGAAGCTGACCTCCCGCGCCCCGGCATAGTCGAACAGCGTATCGAGATGCTCATGAAAGAGCGGCAGCCAGTGCTCCTCGCCCGGATACCGCTGCCCGGCGCTCACCGCCTGATAGAGGGGATCATCGGCCGTCGCCCCGCCGAACAGCTCCACGTAGCGGCTGCGGAACAGGCTCGTCGATCCACGCCCGAACGTCGCCTCGCTGATCGGCATCAGCGCGAGCTTGCGCACGACCTTGGACGTGCGCTGGGTCTCGGCATCGAACGCCTTGATGCTTTCGAGCGTGTCGCCGAAGAAGTCGAGCCGGACCGGGCTCGACCGGCCGGGTGGGTAGACATCGACGATGCCGCCCCTGACCGCGAACTCGCCGGGCTCCATGACCGTGCCCGTCCGCACGAAGCCCTGCTGCGACAGCCGCTCGATGAGCGCGTTCATGTCGATGCGCTGGCCCGGCGCCAGAGCCTTGATCTCCCGGCGCAGCGTCTCCCGCGGCGGCAGCCGCTGCAGGATCGCATTGACCGTGGTGAGCACGACCACCGGCCCCTTGCGTCCGCCGAGCAGCAGCCGCGCCAACGCCGCCATTCGCCGCGCGACGATCTCCGGGTTTGGCCCGACGCGGTCGTAGGGAACAGTATCCCAGGCCGGGAACGCGACGACCGTGACCTCGGGCGCGAAGAACGCGAGTCCCGACTGCAGCGCATCGAGCCTGCGGTCGTCACGGGCGACGTGCAGGATCGGCGCGCCGTCCCTCGCCGCCGCCTCGGTCGCGAAACGGGCGAGCACCAGCGCATCGAACCCCTCCGGGACGCCGGAGAGGATCTCGTCGGCATGAGGTTCGCAATCTGGCATCGGCTGTTGTTGCGTGGCGGCCATCACTGTCCCGCCGCTTCAACCTTGTGGAAGGCCCTGAGCTCCTTGACGAGGCGCGCATGCTCGCCCTCGATCACCGCCGCGGGCTGCATGATCCAATGCTCCAAATCGGGGTCCGGCAGTGCCAGCAGCCGCTCGAACTCGGATAGCGCCGTCTCGTCCATGCTGCCGAGCCGTGCGTCGGCGAACCGGCCGAGCAGCCAGTCCATCTCCTTTGTGCCGCGGTGGCCCGCACGGAACTGCGCCCGCCGCCGGCGCGCCTCGAGATCGCCTGCCATTTCGTTTCCCTGATCGGACTGGATATCGCAGACCCGCCGCTTGACGGTATCGGCCCCGCCCGCCACTTTGCGGCCGGCCTCGCGTCATATAGCGCCGCGCGCCGCGACCGCAAAGGGAGGCGACGAGCCTTGCCGGCGGCGCTTCAAAACCAGGCACGACACCGGCTCAAGCTCACTCATGCGACCCGACGCGCTCGCTCCGCTGTTTGCTTCCGCGCAGTCGATCACCGGCGTCGGCCCGCGCGTGCTGGCGCTGTTGAAGAAGGCGCTGCGTCTCCCGGCGAATGTCGAGCTGCCGCGCGTCGCCGACCTCGTCTGGCACATGCCGACCGGTGTCATCGACCGGCGCGCCGAGCCGACGGTTAAGAGTGCTGTCCCCGGCACCATCGCCACGTTCAAGGTGCGCGTGCTGAAGCACAAGCCGTCGCCCCGCGGCAACAGCAAGGTCCCCTACAAGGTCGCCTGCGAGGATGACACCGGCCACCTGGATCTCGTGTTCTTTCACGCCGAGCGCAAGTTCATCGAGCGGCAGCTCCCGGTCTCGAGCGAACGCTATGTGTCGGGCCGCATCGAGCAGTACGGCGAGACGCTGCAGATGGTACACCCGGACTACATCGTCGCGCCGGAGGCTCGCGACGAGCTGCCGCTGCTGGAGCCGGTATATGGGCTCACCGCCGGTCTATCCGGCAAGGTGCTGTCGAAGGCCGTCCGCCAGGCCGTTGCCCGCGTACCCGATCTGCCCGAGTGGCAGGACCCGCAATGGATTGCGCAGCGCGGCTGGCCCGGGTTCAGGTCCGCAGCCACTGCACTGCATCGCCCCCTCGATCCGGGCGACGTATCGGCCGGCAGCGCCGCCTGGCAGCGGCTCGCCTACGACGAGCTGCTCGCGGGACAGCTCGCCCTCGCCCTCGTGCGGCAGAATTTCAAGGCACAGCGCGGGCGCATCGTCACCGGCGATGGCCGCATCAGGGCGCGGCTCGTCGGGGCGTTGCCCTTCGCGCTGACCGGCTCGCAGCAGACCGCACTCGCCGACATCGAAGCCGACATGGCGGCCCCCCACCGCATGCTCCGCCTGCTGCAAGGCGACGTCGGCTCCGGCAAGACCGTTGTCGCGCTGCTCGCCATGGCAATCGCCGTCGAGAGCGGCGCCCAGGCCGCGCTGATGGCGCCGACCGACGTGCTCGCTCGCCAGCATCTCGAGACGATTGAGCCGCTGGCGCACCATGCGGGCTTGCGCGTCGCGCTCATCACCGGCCGCGAGAAGGGCCGCTCGCGCCAGGAGGTGCTGCGTCGTCTCGAGGAGGGCGAGATTGACATCCTGATCGGCACGCACGCGCTGTTCCAGCCGGACGTCGCCTTCCGCGATCTCGCCGTGGCGGTCATCGACGAGCAGCATCGCTTTGGCGTGCATCAGCGCCTTGCGTTGCAGGCGAAAAGCAGGGACGGCGGCGCCAACGTGCTTGTGATGACGGCGACACCGATCCCGCGCACGCTGCTGATGACCCACTACGGCGATCTCGACGTCTCTCGGCTCCTCGAGAAGCCGGCCGGCCGCAAGCCAGTCATAACAACCATGCCGTCGCTCGGCCGCCTCGAGGACGTGATCGACGGTCTGCGCCGCATGATCGCGCAGGGTGCGCAGATCTACTGGGTATGCCCGCTCATCGAAAGCTCGGACAAGAGCGAGCTTGCCGCCGCCGAGGAGCGTCACGCCCATCTTGTCCAGCATTTCGGGGAGGCCCATGTCGGCCTCATTCACGGCGGCTTGTCGGGCCCCGCCAAGGATGCCGCGATGGCGTCGTTCGCCGCCGGTGAGCTCAGCATCCTCGTCTCGACCACCGTCATCGAGGTAGGCGTCAACGTCCCGAACGCGACGATCATGGTGATCGAGCACGCCGAGCGCTTCGGCCTCGCCCAGCTCCACCAGCTCCGCGGCCGCGTCGGCCGCGGCGATCGCCAGTCCTACTGTCTGCTGCTGCACGCCGAGCCGCTGAGCGAGACGGCGGGAGAGCGGCTCCGGATGATGGTCGAGACCGAGGACGGCTTCAAAATCGCCGAGAAGGACCTGGAGCTTAGAGGCGGCGGCGAGGTGCTGGGTGCGCGCCAGAGCGGGATGCCCGAGTTCCGCGTGGCGAACGTGCCGGGGGCGGAGGAGCTGCTGGCTGCCGCCCGCGACGATGCCAGCCTGGTGCTTTCGACAGATCCGGCGCTTACCAACCCGCGCGGGCAAGCGCTGCGCCTGCTGCTGTACCTCTTCGAGTGCGACGAGGCGGTCCGCCTGTTCCGCGCGGCGTGATGCCGCGTCGGCCGCCGCACAAAGGCGATCATCTGTGCTCCCCGCGTCCTCCACCCCGGCCGTGCGGTCGTGGTAAGCAACTACCGCCGATATTCCTTCGGTGAAGGTCGTCTGACCCATGGACTACTTCGCGCAAAGGTTGTTGTGGCAATGTCTGTTGGTGCGTTTCCTCGTTTCACCCCTGGATTGATCCTCCTCGCAGCAGCCTTCTGCGTCTTCGCAACCGGCGCGCCGGCTCAAATCTCCGACGCGGCGCTCCTCGAGCGGATGGAGAAGGAGAAGGCGGACCGCAAGAGCTGCAAGGTTGCGATCTGCGATATAGCGCGCAACCGCAAAGCCGAGGGACCCGACATCGCCTGCAGCGTCGTCAAGACCTGGCCCGCGGCGGAGCTGAAGGACCAGGTGCTGAAGGGGCGGCTCGACTGGCCATGGGGCCATGCGCAATGCAAGGCCGACATCAAGCTTGAGCGCAAGATGCTGGCCGAGGCGCTTGCCGGCGGCACCGTCAAAGCAAAGCTCGCCAGGCACGCCGTGGGCTGTACGCTCGATCAGAAGGATGGCGCCGACAAGTATTCGATCTCGTTTGCGATCACGCCGACCGTCATGTTTGCCGGCGGCAAGGCGACCGCCGCCACACTCAACTGGTCGGACATCGAGGGCTCCGCCCTTGCAAAGGGCGCGGTCTGGTCGGCCGCGACCCTCGACAACAACGTCGGCCTGTTCGAGTCGATGACCGTTGAAGCTATCAATACGTTCTTTGGCCCGCGCTGCGACGAGGTCAAGGACGAGCTCGGCAAGTAGCCGGCCGGATCGAAAGTTCCCTCCGGAGTCGGACGTCATGTACCTCACATTGTGCGGCACTCGAGACCTGTCGCACCGCGCCGGGATACGGGTGACTCTCCCTGGCGATTTTCAGGGTTCGGCCCGATGGGGGCACCCCGCCGCAGTCCATATCCTCCCGCCTGCCTGACGTCGCGCGTGCGCGCCGCAGGCCCCCAATGCGGCCACCCGGAGGTGCGAAACGATGCGAACGCTGTTCTATTCGGGATTGTTGGCACTGCTCCTCGCGCCCGCTCCAACCGGCGCCAGCGCCCAGACGGCAGGCGTGACCAAACTCGGCGTCACCGTCGTCGAGCTTGCCGACGTCATCAAGGGATGGAGCGTCCAGCGCCAGATCCTCGGCCGCTCGGTCCAGAACGACAAGGGCGAGGACATCGGCAGGATCGAGGACATCATCATCACGCCGGACCGTGCCGCCTCCTACGCGATCGTCAGCACGGGCGGCTTCCTCGGCATCGGTACGCACGACGTCGCGATCCCTGCCTCCCAGTTCAAGCTGAACAACGATCAGCTCACGCTCCCCGGCGCGACCCGCGAGCAGATAAAGGCCATGCCGCCGTTCGAGTACGCACGGAAGTAGGAACGGTGGCCGGCCCCAGCACGATGGAGGACAGCATGGACCGAATGATCGTTGCCGTATTCGACACCGAGCCGAGGGCCTACGAGGGCTTGCGTGCGCTCGCCGAGCTGCATGGCGAAGGGAGTCTGACCGTCTACTCCGATGCCGTGATCGCAAAGGATGCGAACGGAACGATCGCGCTCCGGCAAACGGCGAGCGTCGGTCCGGTTGGAGCCGGGATCGGCGCAGCGACCGGAACATTGATCGGCCTGCTCGCCGGCCCGGCCGGCACAGCAGTCGGCATGGCGGCCGGCACCCTCGGCGGCGTCGCCCACGACATCGCCAACCTCGGCTTCGGTGCGGATTTCGTCGAGGAGGTTTCGAGGGACCTCACTCCCGGCAAATCCGCCGTCGTCGCCGAGGGATGGATCGCGCCGCTCAACGCCCGCATGGGCAGCATCGGCGGAATAGTCTACCGGCGCTCGCGAAGCGACGTGATCGATTTCCAGAACGAGCGCGACGCTGCCACCCTGCGCCGCGAGATGAGCGAGCTGCAGAACGAGCTCGCCCAAGCCAAGGGCGACGCGAAGGAAGCCATCACGTCGGCGATCGGCAGCACCCGCGTCGCGCTCGAGGCAGCCGAAGGCCGGGCGAGGGCCCGCGTCGATGCGATGAACAGGACCGCCGATTCCAAGCTTCAGGCGCTCCAGGCCCAGGCCGCCAGGTCCAAGGGCGAGGCGCGGACGCGGATCGAGCAGCAGATCGCCGACATCAAGTCCGACCGCGACATGCGGACCACCAAGCTTCACCAGGCCTGGCAGCTCACCAAGGAGGCATTCGGGCTCTCCTCCCGGCCGGGCGCCGGCTGACAGGCCTAGACGAAAGAACTCCATCGGAGGAACGCAAAATGGTCGAACGCATCTCACGTGCAGCAATGGACGCGGGCCTCTCGGACGTCCGCGACGAGGCGGGTCGCGCCCTCGCCATGACCGAGGCCAAGGTCGCTGAGCACTGGGGCTGGTACCTGGCGCTCGGCGTCGTGCTGCTGCTTGCCGGCATGGCCGCGATCGCCTTCCCGTTCCTGTCCACTCTCGCCGCGAATATCGCGCTCGGGTGGATATTCCTGATCTCGGGTGGCGCCGCGGTGGTGCACGCGTTCACCGCCGGGGAATGGCGCGGCTTCTTCCTCAACCTGCTGATCGGCCTCCTCTACGTCGTCGCCGGCGCCTATCTCGTCCTCCTTCCGCCGGCCGGCATCCTGACGCTGACGATGCTGCTCGCCGCCCTGCTGATCGCGAGCGGCGTGTTGGAAGCCGCGATGGCGTTCCGGATCCGGCCGCACGAAGGGTGGGGTTGGGTGCTCGCGAGCGCGCTCGCGGCGATCGCGTTGGGCGTGCTGATCGCGCTCAAGCTACCGAGCTCGGCGATCTGGGCGATCGGCCTGCTGGTCGGCGTCAAGATGATCTTCGCCGGCTGGAGCTTCATCTCCCTGGCGTTGGCCGGCCGTCGATGGATGTCACCGGCCACCGCCCGGCCGATCTAGCCGCAGACGCTGGCCTCTGCGGCCCTCAGCCACCCGCGCGGTGCCGGTCAGGCAGCGATCACAGCGACGGCATCACGCACCGGCTGGCACTTGATCGCCAGCATCTCGTTGATTTCGCTGGCTGGGCGCGGCCGACTGAGCAGGTAACCCTGCATCTCGGTGCAGCCCTCTGCAGCGACGGCGTCGAGCTGTTCCTGGGATTCGACGCCTTCCGCCGTCGTTCTCATTCCCAGGCCACTTGCGAGTGCAGCGACGGCGCGCACAATGTTCAACGCGCCCTTGTCGTCCGCGATGTGTTGTACGAAAGACCGGTCGATCTTGATCTTGTCGAAGGGAAAGCGTTGAAGGTAGCTCAGGCTGGAATACCCCGTACCAAAATCGTCCATGGCGATTCGCACACCGAATGCCCGGAGTTGGTGGAGCATCGCAAGCGTAGCTGCGCTGTCGTCGAGCAGCACGGTCTCCGTGATTTCGAGCTCGAGGCGGTTGGCTGCGAGGCCCGACGCAGCGAGCGCGTTCATCACGACCTGCACCAGGCCGGGACGGCGAAATTGCACGGGCGATAGGTTGACCGCGACCTTGACGGGCTCAGGCCAGGCAGCGGCCGTTGCGCAAGCCTGCCTCAAGACCCACTCGCCGAGCGGTACGATGAGGCCCATTTCCTCGGCGACGGAGACGAACGCGGCGGGCGAGATCAAGCCCTTCTCGGGATGTTGCCAACGTACGAGCGCCTCGCAGCAGCTTATGCTGTTCTGGCGCAAGTCGGCAATCGGCTGATAGTAGAGTTCGAACTCGCCTTCCGCGAGGCCCTTGCGCAAGTCGCGCTCCATCGAGCGTCGTGATTGCATGAGCGCATTCATCTCCGGCTCGAAGAAGCGGGATGTCCCGCGCCCATCGCCCTTCGCCCGATAGAGCGCAAGGTCGGCGTTGCGCATGAGCTGGTCAGCCGTGAGCCCGTCCCCGGGCGCCAAAGCAATTCCGACGCTCGTACCGATGACGACCTCGTGTCCGTCGATCTCGTAGGGCTCGCTCAGCGCATCGATGACGCGCTGGGCCAGCCGCGTAGCCTCGGACGGGTCGGCGATCCCTGCCTGCACGATCGCGAACTCGTCGCCACCCATGCGAGCAACCGTATCCGAGGACCGCGCGAGCGCCCCCAGCCGGGCAGCCACCTTCTTGAGCAGCTCATCACCGGCAGAATGGCCGAGCGTGTCATTGACGTTCTTGAAGAGGTCGAGATCGAGCAGATGTGCGGCGGCAATATCGGCCCCCTTCAGGCGCGCTATGGACTGGCCGAGCCGCTCATTGAGCAGTGTGCGGTTGGGGAGCCCCGTCAGCGTATCGTGTAGCGCCATGTGCGCGATCTTCGCCTCGGAGCGGCGCTGCTCGGTGATATCGTGGTGTGTCGTCACCGAGCCACCGTTCGGCATCGGCTGGACCGAGACGTTGACGTAGCGGTCCCCATCGAGTGTGACGTCATATTGTGCAGCTCTGCCACCGGATCTATGGGCGAGCATCACCTCGAGCATTCCTTTGGCTGTTTGGCCGGGATAGCGCCCCTTGGCAACGCGGCGCTCGACGATTTGCTGCAGCGTGGTGCCGGGCCTCACCTCCTCCGGCGTCAGACCGTAGATCTCGCCGTAGCGCGCATTAGCAATGACGACACGCCGCTCTGCATCGAACACGGCGAGGCCCTGAACCATGTTGTTGAGGGCTGCGTCCAGCTGCAGACCGCGCGCTTCGAGCTCCTCGTCGCGCTGCCGGAGGATCTCGTTCTGCCGCCGCAGCTCCCGCTCCCCGTCGCGCTCCGCCTGGGCGCTCACCAGCGCTGCGGCGACAGCTGCCAGCATCACGAGCATGGTGACGCCTGCGACAGCAACGGCCATCGCCCCGGTGTGGATGACGGAAGGCTGCACCATGATGGTCGGATCGGGGACCACGGTGGCCGCTGACATGGCCGTGAAATGAAGGGCACAGATGGCAAGTGTAAGGAGTGTTGGCGCGACCCACTGAGCCGAGCCTCGCGAGAGGCGGCGGTTGGCGACCATACCAGCCGCCGCAAGCGCCACGCCGAGCACGACCGATGTCACGACATACGGCCCGTCCCATTCCATCACGCCAGGCACGCTCACGGCCGCCATGCCCGTATAGTGCATGGTGGTGATGCCGGCGCCCACGACGGCGCCTCCTGCAGCAGTAATGGCGTCGCGTCCGTAAGCGCCAAGCCAGAGGTCGAGAGGAGCGTGTTTCTCCAGGTCGCGCACGGGGCTTGCTGCGTCACCCGCCGCAGCGATTATGTAGCCGAGTGTGGTCACACCGATGGCGATCACCAGCGAGGCCGATGTCAGCGCAGGGTCGTAGGCAATGGGGAAGCCCGGATCATAGGCGAGCATTGCTACGAAGTGGGTTGACCAGATGCCGGCGCCCGTGCTGAGCCCCGTCAATGCGAGCCAGGCGAGACGGCGGGACTCGCGGTTCTGGACGGAGCGGGCGTCGGTCGCGCGTGAATAGATACGAAACGACGTGAACGCCGCCACCGCGCATATCACGGCGGCGAGCAGCACCAGTCGCAAATCGTGCTCAGTAACGACGCAGGACAGAACCCGAAGCACTGGAGACCCCCGACTACCCCATCTCCAAGGTCGGATATCAGAGGACGATCAACAATCTCCTTAACCCCACACGGGCCAGCGCGCCTGTTGGTTTATGAACGGTTTATTCGGCGAACGCGGGATGCCTGCGCACGTCCCGTCAGCCGCCCGCGCGATGCCCGGTATCGGCGCTGTGCGCGGCTTCCGCCTTGGCGGCCTCCGCAAGCTCGCGGAAGCGTTCCTGGTAGTCCGGCATCACCATACCGGCCGAGATCACGATCTTGGCCGCGTCCTCCACGCTCATCCTCAGATAGATCACGTCCTTGCGCGGCACGATCGAGACGAACCCGGTCGGCGGCATGAAGCCGGTCGGCATCCACACGATCACATGATCGGTCTCCCCGCCCGGCGCCACCTCCTCGATCTCGCCGGTCGCATCCGCGGTCACGTAGACCAGCGACCAGATCCCCTTCGATGGGAATTCAATCAACCCGACCTTGGCAAACCCGTTGCCGGGTGCCGCCGCGACCACCATCGACTCGAAGAGCTGCTTTAGGCCCCGGTAGAGGTTGCGCACGATCGGCATGCGGTTGAGCGCCTGCTCGCCCGAGGTGATCAGCGTCTTCCCGAGCAGGTTGGCGGCGAGCGCCCCGATCAGCGTCAGCAGCACGATGGCGAACAGGAGACCGAAGCCCGGAACGGTGGAGGGCAGGTAGGTGTCGAGCACGTGGATGGGCGGGATCAGCGGCTTCATCCACGCGTCGACGACGGTGATGAACCACCACACGATGTATAGGGTCAGCGCCACTGGCCCGACCACGACGAGACCGGTCAGGAAATAGGTCCGCAGGCGCAGCCATAGCCGCGCCCGCCGGCTGCCGTTGTCGGCAGCCGCTTTGACCTCCGCGACCATTGGGACGCGAGCGGGCGTCCCCCGCCCTTCTCCCTGCGTCACGTCGTTCATCGAAGCTGCTTCCCGCGAACCGCGTCGGCATACGCCTGCCCGACTGTCGCAAATCGAGCCCAAGCCCCTGTCGACGCGGGATAAACTTGCTGAAGCACGCAATGCTACGCCGGATACCCCGGTTGTCCAGCCCCAACAAAGGATAATGCAAACGGAACCGGCTACTGCGTAACGATCAGGCAGTCGAGGCCGTCACCCTTGAGCTTGGCGCAGAGTGCGCGCGGCGCATTCGCGTCGGCGAATGGACCGAGACGAACGCGATAGAGCGTCCCCATGTTGCCGACCGCGGTCTGATCGATCTCGGTCCGAAGGCCGCCGAGCACCGCACCGTGCTTCTGACGGACCCGCTCGGCGAGCGCCTGCGCTTCCGCCTGGCTGCGGACGGCTGCGAGCTGCAACCGGTAGCGGCCGCCGCTCGTGGCGCGCGGCGTGCTCTCCGCCGGTGGCTCGCGCTTCACCACCGCGGGAGCGGACGCGCCAGTTGGCGCGGCGGCAGGGATCGAAGCCGTCGTAGTCTCGTTCCAGGACTTGGCAGGCGACACCGCCTGCTTGACTGGCACCGCCGCCGGCGCGGTGGCAGGGATGGAGGCCGTCGTGGTCTCGCTCCAGGACTTGGCCGGCGGCACCGCCTGCTTGACGGGTGCCGCCTGTCTGGTTTCGGCCGTGTCCGGCGCCGTCTGCTTCACCTCGGTCGACTGCCGCCATGAGCTGGTGGCGATCGACGGCGAGGCCGCCGGTGGCGCCGGGGCCGTCTCGGCCGGGGCGGGAGCAGGTGCAGGTATCGGCGCAGGGGCGGCGGGCGCGCCCGAGCCGAACAGTGAGCTGAAGAGGTTGTTGACACCGCTGAACGTTCCGCCGGGAGCCACCGCGACCGAGGACGTGGTCGAGCTCGAGCCGCTCGAGGCGCCCGACCCCGGCTCAATCGGCGCGCCCGACTTCGCATCGCCGCCATCGTCGCCGGCGCGCGCCGCCGCCCGCACCGCACCTGCTGCCGACTGGTCCGGCAATCCGGCCTCACGGTAGGCGGCAGCACGTTGCTGCTGAGCTTCCTGCCGGAGGTCGCCGCTGAGGCCTCCCCGGAGCCACAACGCGCTCGTCAGATCGGCAATCGCCAGCGCCGGCTTGTTCTGCTTGCGGTAGGCAACGCCGCGATAGTAGAGCGCGCGCGCCATTTGCGAGCCAGGCAGGCTGCCGCTGCCGATCCCGCTCGAAAGGTTGGCGACCGCTTCGTCCACCTTCCCGGCATCGAGCGCGGCAATCCCGGTCTCGACGGACTTCTGCGCCGCCGCCGCGTCCTGCTTGGGAGCCGACTGCTTGTCGCTGCCGGATTCAGCGCTCTTTGCGGGCTGCTTGGGAGCCGGAGACTGCGCACCGGCGACATCCGCCCAGCCCATGCTCACGGCCACCAGCGCACCCGCCGTGGCCAGCCGCAAAGCCGAGTTCATATGCCTCTGTCCCTTCAGCGTTTTCGACGCCGCACCCGCCTCCAAGCCGCAAAATTACGCCAAGAGCATGGTCGAGGCAATTCGCCGTGCCCCGATTCGCAGCTCCTCGTCCCCGCTATTCCACGGTAACCGACTTCGCCAGATTGCGCGGCTGGTCGACGTCGGTGCCCATCAGAACCGCCGTGTGATACGCGATAAGTTGCACCGGCACGGCGTAGATCAGCGGGCTGGTGAAGGGGTTCGCCCGCGGCATCGGGATGCGCGCGGCAATGCTGCAGCCGGCCTCCACGGCTTCGGCGTCGGAGATCAGCACGATCTGCCCGCCGCGCGCCACCACCTCCTGCATATTGGAGGCGGTCTTCTCGAACAGCTCATCGTGCGGCGCGACGACAACCACGGGCACGTTCTCGTCGATCAGCGCAATCGGCCCGTGCTTGAGCTCGCCGGCGGCGTAGCCTTCTGCGTGAATGTAGGAGATCTCCTTGAGCTTCAGCGCGCCCTCGAGCGCAACCGGATAGCTCACGCCGCGTCCGAGGTAGAGCACGTCGTGTGCCTTGGAGATCGAATGGGCGAGTTGCTCGTACTCCCCCTCGCTGCGCAACAGCGTGGCGATGTGGCGCGGTACCTCCGCCAAGGCGCGGACCAGCCCGCGCTCCTGCTCCCGGCCGAGATGCCCGCGCGCGCGACCAAGCGCGATCGCGAGACAGGCGAGCACGGAGAGCTGGCAGGTGAACGCCTTCGTCGAGGCGACGCCGATCTCCGGCCCGGCGAGCGTCGGCAGCACGACGTCCGATTCGCGCGCTATCGTCGAGGTGTGCACGTTGACGATCGAGGCGATGCGCTGCCCTGCGGCCCTGCAGTAGCGCAGCGTCGCCAGCGTATCCGCCGTCTCGCCCGATTGCGACACGAAGATCGCGAGCCCGCCCTCGGCGAGCGGCGCCTCCCGGTAGCGCAGCTCCGAGGCGACGTCGATCTCGACCGGCAGCCGCGCATAGCGCTCGATCCAGTATTTTGCGACGAGACCCGCGTAGTAGGCGGTCCCGCACGCCGACAGGGTTACGCGCGAGACGAGTGAGAGATCGATGCCGAGGTCGGGGAACCGCACGGTCTCCTCGGCCAGATCCAGATAGTGCGCCAGCGTGTGGCTGATCACTTCCGGCTGCTCGTGAATCTCCTTCGCCATGAAGTGACGATGGTTGCCCTTGTCGACCATCAGCGCGCTGGCAACCGATCGGATGGCGTGGCGAACGGCCGGCGCACCTGAGCGATCGAAGAACTGCACGCCGCTGCGCGTCAGCACCGCCCAGTCGCCCTCTTCCAGGAACGTGACGCGGTCGGTGAAGGGTGCGAGCGCGATGGCATCCGAGCCGAGGAACATCTCGCCGTCGCCGTGCCCGATGGCGAGCGGGCTGCCCTGGCGCGCGGCGATCATCAGGTCCTCGTGGCCGGCGAAGATGATGCCGAGCGCGAACGCGCCGGTGAGCCGGCCGAGCGAGCGGCGCACCGCCTCGACCGGCGCGATGCCTCGGTCGATCTCGTCGGTGATGAGGTGCACGACCACCTCGGTATCGGTGTCGGTCGAGAACTTGTGGCCCTTGGCGATGAGCTCGTCCTTCAGCTCACGGAAGTTCTCGATGATACCGTTGTGGACGACCGACACGCGCCGGCTCATGTGCGGGTGTGCGTTGCGCTCGACCGGCCGGCCGTGAGTCGCCCAGCGGGTGTGGCCGATGCCCGTCCGCCCGCCGAGCGGCTCGCGCTCGAGCCGCGATTCGAGGTTCCGGAGCTTGCCTTCGGCGCGGCGCCGGTCGAGCTGTCCCTCATCGACCGTGGCGATGCCCGCCGAATCGTAGCCGCGGTATTCGAGCCGCTTGAGCGCGGCGACGAGATCGCCCGCAACCGGCTTCGATCCCAGAATGCCGACTATCCCGCACATCGAGCAGCTCCCGGAGGTTGCGCCCAAAATTCCAGCCCTGAGGCCCTTCGTACCGGCGTTGCGGCCCCGAGCACAACTCAAACTCTATTTCATGCTTTAACGACTCGCCCCGGGGGGCGTTCAGCCTTTCTGCCGCATCATCAGCGCCCGGAATTTCGCCGCCCATCCGGGGCGCACGCTCTGCTCGCTCCGCTCCAGCGC
>JBIOVC010000652.1:0-11925 GCA_044867545.1 Hyphomicrobiaceae bacterium
CCGAAGATGAGCTACAAGACCCGCTTCCGGCCGCAGGAGCATCTCGGGCCGAACGGCTGGATGCGCGGTTAGCGCCGGCGCCCATAAACGCGCGTATCCGTGAGAGATGTCCGCTGATGGCGTCGTAGTGGACGCGCTTGTGGTTTGCTCCGGGAGCCGCCGGATTAGACCCTAAACCGCCCTCTCATTGGTCCCAAATGACGACCGATTGACATCCTGCGATCGCCCGCCATAGTGAGGGCATGCGCACGATGATCAGCACGCCCACGAGCCGCTATTATCCGCCGTCGACATAACGGCGGGCGCATCCTCTTGCACAACCGCTGCGTTCCGGCGGTTGGTCACATGCAAGCATCCGGCATCGCAGCCTCAACGGAGCACTGCGATGTCGACCAAGCTCTCAATCACATCCATTGGCCTAGTCGGGTTCGGTGCATTCGGTCGATTGGTTGCCGATCATCTCGATCCGTACTTCGCGCTCGTTGTCAATGACCCGGCCGTGTCCGCCTACGACGGCCGATTGCCGGGGCGGGCCGTCGCTGGGTCAGCGGCTGAAATATGTCGCTGCGACCTGATCGTACTCGCTGTCCCGGTCAGCGAACTGGCGAACGCGATCAAGTGCCTGCGGCCCCACCTCCGCCCCGGTTGCACCGTGGTCGATGTCGGATCGGTAAAAGTGAAGCCTGTCAGAGTCATGCTGGACGAGCTTCCGCCATTCGTGGATATCGTCGGAACCCATCCCCTGTTCGGGCCGCAGAGCGCGCGCAATGGCATCAAGGGGCGCAAAATTGCCGTGTGCCCCGTGCGAGGGAGCGCAGTGGCGCAACGCATTGCGGCCTTTCTCCGTCGCGCACTAGGTCTGAGGGTTTTCGTGACGTCCCCCGAAGAGCACGATTGGCAAGCCGCTGTCGTCCAGGGTGTTACGCATCTGATCGCAAAAGTCCTGGTGCGGATGGAGCCGCTGCCGACACTGCTCACGACAGCAAGCTTCGATCACCTCATGCAAGCAACGGAGATGGTCAGGTACGACGCTCCCAGCGTTTACATGGCCATTGAGCGTGACAACCCATTCGCAAGTGCAGTTCGCGAGCGCTTCTTCGCATTGGCTGCGGAGGCAAGGGCAGACTTAGAGCAGCACGAGTGAAGGTGCGTTTGGTGCCGCCGCTCTCCAGCTACTTCAGCGGCACGTTGAGCTGGAAGCGGCCGCTCCAGACGTCCGCCGCGCCGGCGCCGCCGTCCTCCATGCCGCCGGTCGCGTTGATGCTGGTGCCGTCCTTGGTGCCGATGGCGACTCCCGCCTCTGCCTTGAGGCGCGCGTCCTCGGCACTGGCGCCGGGCGCGGCGAGCTTGTTCAGATCATCGAAGGTCCAGAACATGCCGACCGTCGCACGAGGCTCGACGAACGTGTCGCGGTCGAGGTGCGTGCGATAGGAGAGCTGCGGCAGCACATCCACTCGACCTTGCGCGACGCTCTTGTCGGCGAGCGCGGCATCGCGCTGCGACTCCTCCAGATAGGTGAGCCCGACGCTCGGCGCGAACCGCCAGGCACCCAGCTCTCGCATCCCGGTCAGCCGGCCGCGGACGAGCTGGCGCTCAGTGGCAAAGGCCTCGTGCCCCGTCGCGGCTGCGACCTCGTTGTCGGCGAGGCCCCAGGCGGCGCGGGCGTCGAAATAGATGCCGGGCGAGAGCTGCAGGCTGGCATAGGGCCCGACCATCCAGCCGGCGCCCTTCGCCTGGACGTGCGCGGCGAGGTCGGCATCCTCTGTCTGGTCGAACTGGGCGATGGTGCCGACCATGATCTCGGGGCGCAGCTTCACCTGTGCGCCGAGATAGGCGACGCCGAGGCTCGCGTTCTCGCCGGTGTCGGCGAGGCTCGATTCGACCGAGCCGTAGCGGCCCTCGAACCAGAAATCGAGGATGCTCGAGGAGGCAGCAGAATTATTGGCGGCAGCGGCGGCAAGCTCGGCGACGCTCACGGAGAACGCGAGCTGGCGCGCGCCGCTCGCCTCGTCGAGCTTCACGACCCCCGGCACCTTGGCGCCGGGGGTGAGCAGGCCCGGCTCGCTGCGGCGGAGGCGGGCGCGGTCGGGCTCCGCGGCGGTAAGCCGGTCGGCGCGCCGTGTGAGGAAGGCCGTCTCGGCCGGCGCCGAAGAATCCGGCAAGGCGGCGACGCAGCTTGCGGCAACGGTGCCTTCGCCCTGCTCCGTCTTCAGGCGGAAGGTGTAGAGCCCGGCCGACGCAGGTGCGAACGAGGCCGGCGGCGCGCCGCTCGCTATGCGTGCTGTGCGCGGCCGTCCTGCGCCGGCGGCGGCTGCGATCGAAAGGTCGAGGTCCACCTGCCCGCGATTGAAGAAGCCGACCGTCTCGCCCGATTGCAGCTCGAACGTGCGGGTCACCTCGGCGTCAGCGGCGACGCCGGCATCGAGCTCGCCACGGTTGATCGCACGGCATCCTTCGCTCGGCGTCGTCTCTGCTGCTCCGACGCCGCTGGACTGTAGCGAGACGAAAAAAGCGGTGGCGAGCAGCGACCATCCAATGGGCAGGCGAGGGCATTCAACGCGTGACATCGATCAAGGCCTCCATCGATCGACCGGCAATCCCTCCGGCCGCAGTTGAGGGCAAATCGCGTCAACATTATGAGCGTGTTATGCTCGGTTTTTCTTTAACTGGCTCAGCCACTTAATATCGACCTTGCACCGCAAAATCGCCGCAAAGCGCGCCAATGCATGCGCAGGCATCGGCCACCCGGAACGCTGGTCCCAGCTCAGGCGTTGAGTGGGGCGCAGACCACGTCACGACGGTTCGCCGCAGGGCGGATCTTTAGCGTCTCGAATCGAACGCTTGCACTGTCCGGCAATCTTGGCGGGGGGCGCAAGGGCTGGACCATCAACGAGGGGGAATCTCACGTGAAAAAGATCTTGCTCGCCGCTTTCGGGCTCGCTGTCACGTCGTCCGCCGCTCTCGCCGCGGACCTTGGAGGCGGCCCGGTCCGCCGCGGCGGTCCGCCGCCGCCACCGCCACCGGTCGTCTACCAGAATGGGTTCTCCTGGTCGGGCTTCTACGTCGGTGTGCAGGGCGGCTACGCCTGGGGCGACACCGAGGCGTTCTCGAGCCCGCCCGACCAAAGCTACGACTACAGCACGGACGGCTTCCTCGGCGGTGCGCACGCCGGCTTCAACTGGCAGGCGAACCGGTTCGTGATCGGCATCGAGACCGACATCGAGCTCGCCGACATCAGCGGCAGCGGAGCCGGCACGCTCGGCTCGGACCACTCGACCGAAATCGAATGGCTCGGCTCGCTGCGCGCCCGGCTCGGCCTCGCGGCAGACCGCACGCTGTTCTACGTGACGGGCGGCCTCGCCTACGGGGACGTCGCGATCGCGGGGCCGGGCTACGACTTCACCGAAACGCGCACCGGCTGGACGGCGGGCGCCGGCATCGAGCATGCCTTCGCCTTCATGCCCAACACCACGGCGCGGATCGAGTACCGCTACACCGACCTCGGCAGCAGCGATTTCTCCGAGGGGGGTGTGACCGACGACAGCGACGTCACCTTCAGCGCGGTCCGCGCGGGGCTGAGCTGGAAGTTCTGAGGAAAACGGGAAGTCGGGAGGTCGCCAAGTCGCCAACTCGGCAACGACACGATCGCACGAGTTGGCGATCTCACGACTTCACGCATCGCATCACAAATCGAGCGTGCTCGGAGCGAACAGCTCCTCGACGCTGACGCGGCGCGCGCTCAGCCCCTGCTCGTGTACATACTGAGTGAGCGTTTCGATCACGTGACGGGCGGCTTTGAGCCCATAGGCCATCGGATCGGCATCGAGAGCCGTGCGCACCTCGGGCGTGAGCAGGCCGGCCGCCAGGTAGTGCTGGAGTGAATCCATCATGCGCCGCCGGGCCTCGGCCTTGGCGTTCAGGAACGCGGCGTAGAGGTTGAGCGCGATCCATGGATGGCGCTCGAACAGGCTGCGGCGGACGACGACGCAGTGGTTGATCGGGTAGATGCCGGTCTTCTTGTAGTAGCGCAGCGCCTCCGCGGCGGGGTCGTCGAACAGCATCTTGATCCGCGAGTCGGCAGCGAGATCGATGGTGCTGCGGTCGACCAGATTGCGCTCCTTCAGGTAGTGGAGCACGGCGTCAAGCTCGCCCTTTACCATCATCTCGCCGATGTTGGTGCCGGGCGGGATGCGACTGAGCCTGATGCCCGGCGGCGGCTCGAAGCCGGTCGAGGTGCCATGGCTCTTG
The DNA here is from genome assembly GCA_044867545.1 of Hyphomicrobiaceae bacterium. Classification (GTDB taxonomy): domain Bacteria; phylum Pseudomonadota; class Alphaproteobacteria; order Rhizobiales; family Hyphomicrobiaceae; genus DATLZB01. The sequence continues at coordinate 4,249 of JBIOVC010000652.1, forward strand.
TCGGCGCCGCGCTCCATGAACCACTCGATGTCCTCGGCCCGCACGCCGAACTCGTGGGCGAGGATGCCGCGCGACCAGATCACCGCGGTCTGCTGGTACTCGGGGACAGCGACGCGTTTGCCCTTCAGGTCGGCTGGCGCGCGGATGCCGGCTGCGGCGCGGATGAGGATCGCGGTGTGGTAGAATTTGCGGAAGGTGAAGACGGGCAGCGCCGTCCATCGGGTCTCGCCGCGCGAGACGGCGATGATCAGCGAGGAGAGCGACATCTCGGAGACGTCGAAGTCGGCGTAGCGGAGCTGGCGCCAGAACATCTCGGACGGGTACACGCGGCTCGGGATCAGGCTGATCCCTTCGGCCTCGACATGGCCCTCCAGTATCGGACGGGTCCGCTCGTTCTCGGCTAGTGCGATGCTGAGCTCGAGACGCGTTGCTGCCATGGACATTCCTCCCTAACGGCGTGCGGCCAGCATAGCGCGATCAGTCGCGCCTGCGCTCATCCGCAATGAGGATGCCGTCGTTGGGGAGCGCGCCGGGGGCCAAGAGCTTCACCTTGCCGGCAAGCTTGGTGAGCTGCGCGAGGGTGGCGGCAACCTTGTCGGCGAGTGGCGCCTCCTGCTCTGCCGCCTCGGCCTCGAGCGCGAGCGTGCCGTGGTCGATGCTGCCGGTGACGATCATGCGCATACGGCCGAGCTCGGGGTGCCGCCGGCCGATCTCGCCCAGCTGCTCGGCATGGACGACGACGCCGTTGATCCGCGCGGTCTGATCGGCGCGGCCGAGCCAGCCGCGCATGCGCATGTTGGTGCGCCCGCAGCGGCTCTGGCCGGGGATGACGGCGGAGAGATCGCCGGTCGCCAGCCGGATCATCGGGTAGTCGCGATTGAAGGAGGTGACGACGACCTCGCCGATCTCGCCCGGCGGGACCGGATCGCCGGTGCCGGGGCGGACGATCTCGACCAGTACGCCTTCATCGACGATCAGCCCATCGTGCGCGGAGGTCTCGTAGGCGATGATGCCGACGTCGGCGGTGGCGTAGGCCTGGAAGGCGGCGATGCCGCGCGCCTTGTACTCCTCGCGCAGGGCGGGCGGGAGCGTGCCGCCGGAGACGAGCGCGCGGCGGAAGGACGACACGTTGCGGCCGGCCTCCTTAGCGGCATCGAGCAGCACCTTCAGGAAGTCCGGGACGCCGAGGTAGGCGGTGGGCTTCAGCTGCGCGATGGCGTCGACCTGCAGCTCGGGCGTGCCGGGGCCGGCCGGGATCACGGTGCAGCCCAACGCCCGCGCGCCGGCGTCGAGGATCCAGCCGCCGGGCGCGAGGTGATAGGAAAAGGTGTTGTGGACGACGTCGCCCTTGCGGAAGCCTGCCGCGTGAAGCGCGCGGGCGGAGCGCCACCAGTCCTGGCTCACGCCCTCGGGCTCAAAGATCGGCCCGGACGACATGAACACCCGGGTGATGGCGCCGGGTTCGGCGGTCGCGAGTCCGCCGAACGGCGGCATGCGCACCTGCAGAGCGGGAAGCGCGGACTTGCGGAGCACCGGCAACTTGGCCAGCTCGGCGCGGGTCTCGACTGACGCCGGGTCGACGTCCTTCAGATGGCTCGACCAGCCGGGCGCCAGCTCCCTGGCGCGGCGGATCAGGTCGGGGAGCAGGTTGAACTGGGCACGCTCGCGGGCCTTGGGCGTGCGGGTCTCCAAGTTGTCGTAGAAAGTCTCGGCCATTCCCCCTGCCTCGGCTGCATCGAATACCTCTCAGCCGCGGTGATAAGGTGATGCGGCCCGGCGGGTCAATGGAGCGAATGGATGGCCGAGACGGGCCGGCAGAGAATGGCGATGCTCGGGGTCAGTGGTCCAGGTCGACCGTGCCACCAAAGCGCGTAGTGTGGTCCTTGATGTTGCGCAGGCCGGTCACCTCCTCGATGAGGATGAACAACGCCTTCCGCTGCTCATCAGACTCGATGAAGCCCCACAAATCGACAACGCCACCATTGACCAGGGGCACAAGATAGGTGGGGTTGAGCCAGGACTGCGTGCGGATCTTCTCTATCAGAGCCTTCTGCAGGGCCGCATCCGCGCTGCGCGTCACCGGCTTTCCGATCTCGACCCCCGCGAGGGCCCGCACCAGATCGCTGCGCGTGATCAATCCCACAAGCTGACCATTGCTGAGCACTGGGACGCGCTTGATGCGATGGCGGTCCAAAACATCGGCCACGTATGCCGCCTCTGCGTCCTCCGACACCGAGACGACGGTGCGAGACATCACGTGCTCGGCTCTGAGCCCGTGTGCCTTGGTGTACTCACGGGCCATCCGGTCGGGATCGCTGAACAGGGTCAACCACCACTTGCGCCTGATCTCGGTGCCCGTCTCGGCGCGGTGGATCAGGTCGCTCTCGCTGACAATGCCGATGACCTGTTGGTTCTTTGTGACGACGGGAACGCCGCTGATACGGTGCTTCATCAGTATCGCGGCAATTTCAGTGATCGGACTGTTGTAGCCAACCGTCACGACGTCCTTCGTCATGATGTCTCGAGCGCGCATGTCAGACTCCAATTCTCCAGCGAAAATGGCAACGGCTATGCCTGGAGCCGTCAGGCGGGATGACAATCAATCGACAATCAACGCATCGATAGTCGGCGCGTTGAGACAATAGCCCTGCATCCCGGCCTGGACGTCGCCCCTGGCGAGGTCGCGCTCGCAACGCCGCCACGACCGGCATCTGGCGCACACCCGTTCCAGGTCGCGGTAAACTGCGCCTTGGCCGTATTTGACAAACCCTGGGTCGAGCCCGAGCTGCTCGAGGCGTCGCGGCATGAGCTCGCCAGGATCAGGATGGGTGCAACTGAGCGACCACAAGTCGCTCTCGCTGAGCCCGACCTCCTCAGCGATGCGATGCCGATCGCTCGGCGGACACGCCGACAGCTCCGCCAGCCACCTGCGATTGCTCAGCACACGTTGGCATTTGTCGTACAGCCTGGTGCGGATTGAAACGTTGGTCATGGTCTTCCTCCATCGATGCGAAAGGAGGCGCTTCTCGTCGCGCGGCTCCGAGCCTGGAGCTGCGGAAGAACTCGCTGTTGCGACAGAACTCCGGCGGCTGCGGCGATGCGCTCGCCGGCAAGCGCGCCAGCCAGTCAAGGCATTCCCGCTCGCTGGGGCACTCGATGCACGCGAGGCGCGCTTCGTACGAGGCCATGCCCTCATTAAGCCGAGCTGCCGCGGAGGCATCCACGCCGACGCGCTCCATCATGCGATCCATCAACGCGGCTTGGCGAAGGATCCGATCCAGCAAAGGCTCGCTGTAGCAGAAGTCGGTCATGGCACTTTCCTCCGCATCAAGATGAGAGGAGGCGCAAGCGACGACCTTGACCCCGATCAATGCCGCGCCCCGCTGGGAGGAGGAGCGTATGCGCCAAAGCAAAGGCAATAATTGAAAGGGAGGGCGATATGCGACGCTACGGCCTCTATGCGGCAGTGGTCTTCTTCCTTGGCGCGCTCGGTCTATCCTGGTTGACCCACGGCACCGGCGTCGTCACCAACGACCTCGACCGCAACATCTACATCCCCAAAGACCTGACCATGCCCTTGCAGGTCAAGGCCGCCTACAACGGCCGTGACATGTTCTTCCGCTACCGCTGGCCGGCTCAGCAACCCTCGATCTATCACGACATGCTCAAGTTCGAAGGGGGCAAGTGGGCCCGCTACGGCGACAGCGAGGCTGGACCGCAGCCGCAGGGCATCTATGAGGACCGGATCACGATGCTCGTCGACGACGGCAGCGTACCGGAGTTTGCCAGATACGGCGCCTACATCGCCGTCGGCGACCGCATGCGCTTCTTCACCAACGAGGCGAAGCCGGAAGAGGTGAAGGCCCATCCCTACCTTGGCCAGAAGCGCAAGCAGGTCGAGGTCCGCAAGTATCTTCCCGCTACGCGCAGCAACATCAACGACTGGGCATCGGTGGTCCCGGAGACTGACCTGGCGGCGCTCCGCAAGGCCGGCTACTTCCTTGATCTGTGGCATTGGCGGGCACACCGGTCGAACCCGATCGGCGTGTCAGACGACGAATACGTGTTCGAGACCCGCGCCGGTGACGCCGGCAAGGGCCCATTCTCCGACAACTGGGACCCCCAGAAGAAGCAGCCGCTCGTCATGCTCGACCCGGACAAGACCGGCCGGCGGGCACTGAGTTGGGATGACCTTATCAAGCGCAAGCTCGGCTTCGACGACGTCTACTTCATCAGCGAGACCAACTCCAAACCCTTCGACGCCAGCTACCAGTGGAAGGACGGCGACACCATCCCGCGCCGACTGCTGAAGCCGGGCGACGGCTCGCACGCCGACATCAAGGTCGTGGGGAAGGCGCGCTGGGAGGCCGGCTACTGGGACGTCGCACTCAGCCGCGCCATGGATACCGGTAGCCCGATGGACGACAAGATCCTGGCGGACAAGCGCGTGTACAATGTCGCCTATGCCGTCCATCGGGACGCCTCCGGGAGCCGCTGGCATTACGTGTCGCTCCCCGTCACGGTCGGCCTCGGCCGGGATGCCGAAATGGTCGCGGTCCGCTTCGACGGCAACGAGCCGGCGTGGAAACAGGCCTGGCACACGGTCACGCTGTTCTATCCGGGGCAGGTCAGCTGGCCGCACCTCAACAGCGCCAAGCATGGCGGTGCCGACAGCATCAAGAAGGGCGTACCCGTCAAGTATCGCCACAGCGAGACCCAGCTCGCCCATTACGGCATCGAAGCGGAGTTCGCCGATGCCATCCGCAGCCAATGGCTGCTCACGATGCTCGCCGGCGTGCTCCTGATCGCCGGGTTCGGCGTTGCGCTCAATCTGCTCACCCAACGCAAGCAAGGAGTCTGACCCATGGCCGCCTATCACGTTGTCCTGGTTCACTTTCCGATTGCGCTCTGGATGACGGCGACGCTGGCGATCCTGTTTCGCGCCGTCTCCGACGGTCCGCTCGCCAGGACCATCGACCGCGCCCTCGTCCCGCTGCTGACGGTCGGCCTCATCTCCGGTGTGGTGGCCTATGCGGTCGGGCTCATGGTGTGGCCGTGGGAGACGATCTCCTCGAGTCCGCTCGGGCGCAACCACATGCTGGTCGCCACCTGGACCGTGGCCTACTGGGCGCTGCTGCTGGTGACGCGCTGGCTGCAGGGCGAAACGGTCTGGGAGGGGCCCATGCGCTGGGTCATGGCCGGCCTTGCCATCCTCGGCAGCGTCCTGCTCGGCATCACCGGCACGCTCGGAGGCCATCTGGTCGGCATCTACACCGAGGTTGCGCAGGCTCTGCGGCTCATGGGCTGGGAGGTCTACACGACCTTCTACGTCCCGACCTACACGCTGATCCTGATCGTTCTCGTCGCCCTGCTGCTCGCCGGCCTCGGCCTGTGGGGGCGCACCGCCCGCAGCGCAGGTTGAGGCGATCGGGCACCGCTCGCGCTATGCGACTGCTGAAGCGGCGCGAGAGGTGCCCGCCTACCTGGTCAGCGCGAGCCTCTCAGACTTCGCGGTGGTGATGTCGATCCGCTCCGTCACCATGGAGCCGGTGCCCCAGAAGGTCGGGACGGTCACCGAATAGGGAATCAGCACGTCGGAGCCGGGGATGCGGCGCAGCACGACCTCGACGTCGCGGTTCGACGCATACGTCCGGGTGTCGTCGTTGTCGCGATGGCCGGCGACCGGCTCGTACATCGCGCGGCAGACGTAGGCCGTCTCCGCAGGCCCTCCCCCCTTCGAGGACGGCAAGCTGACCGTGCCCTTCGGCGTGAACACGATGTCGTAGCGCTGCTTGCCGTCGAAGATCGAGACGCGGCGGTCGCACGGCGGGCGGCCGTCCGCTCTCGTCAGCATCAGGATCGCCGAGACGGGATCGAGCGCACCGGCCTTGTGCGCAGGCGTCAGCGGCACGAGATCGCGGTGAGGGCTCGGCGGCGGCGTGACGGCAACCTTGGTCGCGACGCGGTCCTTGAAGCCGATCTGGATCTTGCCGCCCCGCTTGTTGTTGCGCCAATCGAAGGCGTAGCTCCTGGGCACCGGCGCACCGTCCTCGACCGTGCCGGAGACGTTCGAGGTGCCCGACCAGGTGATGAGGCCGAACAGCACCGAGACCTTGCCGGAGCCTGAAAGCGCATAGGTCTTGCCATCGGTGCTGGAGGTCATCTCCAGGCGGCCGACGTCGATGCCGTTGAAGGCCAGGCGATAGTGAGCGCGCACGGCCGTCGGCCAAGCATCGCGAGCCGGGTTGGCGGATATCTCGCCGGCGGTCGCCGAAAGCGGGAGCAGCGCGGACGCCAGCGACAGCAGGGCGCGCGAGCATCGGCGCAGGGTGCGCAATTCCGGGCTGCAGCGCTCGGCGTCATGCGGGGTCATAAGCTCCGTGGATACGCGAGGAATTCGGCAACACCGGGGCTGGGCTCGGTCGCGCGGGAGCACACGGCCACCTGGCTTCAGCGAGGATCAGGATGGCCGCGTGTGCTAGGCGTTTAGGGCTTCTCGAGATTCAACATCCTTTTTGGGGGAACGCCATGCCTCACCCGTCGACCACAGCCGTGAGCGCGCCCACGTACGCCGACTTCCGCTATCGGCTCGGCTCGAGCCAGCCCCTCGCGAGCCCGAACTACATCCGGCTCAAGGAGATGGCCGACAACGTGCGCGCCGACACCGACGGGCGGCTGGTGATCGAGGTGCATGGTGCGGGTGTGCTCGGCTCCGACAACACCATGCTCGCAATGCTGCAGCGGAACGAGATCGAAATGTATATCGGGGGCAACGTGTTCGGGCCGCTGGTGCCGTCAGCGGAGATGCCGGGCCTGCCCTTCACCTTCAAGAGCCCCGCCGAGGTCTTCGCCGCGCTCGACGGCGAGCTCGGCGAACATATCCGCAGCGAGATGCTGGCGAAGGGCCTCTACGCCTTCCGCCACTGGCTCGACAACGGCTTCCACCACATCACCACCCGCACCAGGCCGATCCGCACAGTCGACGATCTCGCCGGCATGACGATCCGCACGCCGGTGCAGACGATGACGGCCGACTTCTTCGAGACGCTCGACGCCAAGGCGATCAAGTGCCCGCTCAGCGAGGTCTACCAAGTCATGAAGAGCCACGCAGCCGACGGCCAGACCGACCCGCTCGGCCTGACTGTGCTGATGAAGCTCTACGAGGTGCAGACCTACCTCAGCCTGACCAACCACTGGTGGTCGGGCTTCACACTGGTCGCCAATGCTGCGGCTTGGAACGGCTTGCCGCCCGACCTCCAGGCGGTCGTCGAGAAGCACGCGGAGGCGGCGGCGCTGGCGCAGCGGAAGGACATCGAGAAGCTCAACGCCGAAGCCCTCGAGACGCTGCGCAGCAAAGGGATGATCGTCAACGAGACCGACGTCAGCGGGTTCAAGCGGCCGCTTGCAGGGTTTTACGCTCGCTGGAAGGAAGTCTACGGCGCCAAGGCATGGGCACTGCTCGAGGCTCGCGTCGGCAAGCTCCTGTAGCTGCCCAAGCGGCGCTTGGCTGCCGATCTACTGGCCAAAACGCAACCCGCCGCGTTAAGTTGGGCCAATGATCGGTCTCCGCTCTTTCTCCAGCCGCAAGAACCAGGGACTCCTCATGTCATCCATCACCCTCGCCAAGGCCAACACGATCATCGATGCCGCAATTCGCAAGCGCCAGGATTTGAAGCT
>JBIOVC010000653.1:0-8495 GCA_044867545.1 Hyphomicrobiaceae bacterium
ACTTCGGCATGTGCCGGCTGGTGTAGGCGAAGATGTCGGAGACGATCCGCATCGAGGGCTCGGGCGGATAGATGTAGGTGTTCCGCACCATGAACTCTTTGAGGATGTCGTTCTGGATGGTGCCGGAAAGCTTGTCGGCCGAGACGCCCTGCTCCTCGCCGGCGACGATGAACAGCGCCAGAACGGGGAGCACCGCGCCGTTCATCGTCATCGACACGCTCATCCGGTCGAGGGGGATGCCGTCGAACAGCGTCCGCATGTCGAGGATGGAATCGATGGCGACACCCGCCATGCCGACGTCGCCTTTGACCCGCGGGTGGTCGGAGTCATAGCCGCGGTGCGTGGCAAGGTCGAAGGCGACCGAGAGGCCCTTCTGGCCGGCGGCGATGTTGCGCCTATAGAAGGCGTTGGATTCCTCCGCCGTCGAGAAGCCGGCATACTGGCGGATGGTCCATGGGCTGGTGACGTACATCGTTGGATAAGGCCCGCGCAGGTAGGGCGCGATGCCCGGCCAGCCGTCGAGGAAATCGAGACCGTCCGTGTCGGCGCCCGTGTAGAACGGGTGGATGGCGATGCCCTCGGGCGTCGATGAGGGAGCGCCTGAAACGGCGGTCGTAGGCGCCGGGCTCGATAGCTGACCCAGCTCTATCCGTGTGAAGTCGGGAATTCGGCTCATTTCAACTGCTCTTGCGGCTCGGCGGCGCCCAACCCTCGGGCGTATCGCGGTCGGGATGCTGGCGCGATTCAAACTTGGCCTTCGATTGAGCCGGCATCCAGTCGTCGGTGGTCTCCCCCGGCAGGGTATGCAGGAGAGCGAAATCGGGCAGCACCCCCTCGGTGCCGTACTGCTTCTCGGATTTCACCCGCTCGGGCTGATCGAGCGAGCCGACCGACACCGAGATCCGGTTCGTATCGACGATCCGGTAATAGAGCGGCGTGCCGCAATCCCGGCAGAAGCCGCGCTCTGCTGCCTCCGAGCTGCGGAAGACCGCCGGCGCACCGCGCGTCCAGGCGATCTCGTCGATCTTCACGCCGGAGTATGCCGCGAAGTAGTTGCCGACCGCCTTCTGACACATGCGGCAATGGCAGATGCTGGTCTCTGTGGGCTCAGCGTAGAGCGCGTAGCGCACCGCGCCGCATTGGCACCCGCCGGTGAGCACTGCCTGCTTGCTGGATGGCTCACCCATTCTTGGCGATCCTTCCCGTGACAGTCCCACAAGTGTCATCCTCGGGCTTGTCCCGAGGACCCATCGGAGCGCTTGGGGTCGTCGTGCGTATGCCATGCTTTGCGTTCAATGCAGGAAACAAATCGTACCAGTCCGGGTTCGACCGTTCGATGAGATTGGTCTTCCAATCGCGCGACCACCGCTTCAACGACTTTTCACGCTGGATCGCTTCGCGGACATCTGCGAACTCCTCAAAGTACACCAACATTGTGACGCGGTACTTGCGTGTGAACGCCGAACCCTTGCCCTCGGGATGACTCGCGACGCGTGTCAGCAAGCTGTTCGTCACGCCGACGTAGAGCGTACCGTGGCGTTTGCTTGCGAGCATGTAGACGAAGTAGGTGTTCATTGGTCGAGGGAATTTGGCCGAGGTTCATAGCCTGCCGCCCGATGGGTCCCCGGCCCAAGCCCGGGGATGACAATTGAGGAACGCGTGCAACTCGGTCAGCACGGCAACCGCGTCCTGCCCAGCAGCCAGGAAGCCGTCGATGCCGGCCGATCTGAGCGCGGCTTCGGACTCAGCCGGACGACCCGCAAGATAGACCTGTGCCGCACCTGCCGACCTGAGCGCCATCGCCGTCGCCTCTCCAAGCTCCCCATAGCTGGCGTCGGAGCCGGTGATGCAGGCCATCGAGCAGCCGCTCGCGGCGAACGCCGCTCCGGCATCGGCCGAGTTCGTGTAGCCGTCACCGGCGACCGTCTCGATTCCGCCGGCTGCGAGCAGGTTCTGCACCCAGTTGATACGCGCGCCGTGCTCCGCCTGGGGGAGTGGCGCCAGGAAAACGCGGAGAGGCTTGCCCGAGTGCCGGGCGTGGAGGTCCGCGCTGTCCCTCAGTCGCTCGAATGGCTCGGCAAGGCGATGGAACGCGAGCCGGCGTACTCGCGCGCCGGTAAGATCGGCATCCAGCGGATCGGGATGCGGCTCGACGGTGCCGACGCCGTCATCGCCGAGGAGCGGAAAAGCGGAAACGCCGGTCAGCTCCAGGTCGGCGGTTGCGACTTGCCGCCGGCGTGTGGCCGCCACCTCCGCGATCCGGTCTTGGACGAAGCCGCTGGTGAGCGCGGCACCCATGCCGCCCTCGGCCTCGATCTCCTGAAACAGCACCCAGGCCTTCTGCGCCAGCCCGTCCGCGAGGCGCTCGACGTACCAGGAGCCGCCGGCAGGATCGAGCACCCGGCCGAGCCCAGTCTCTTGCATCAGCACGTGATGTGTGTCGCGGGCGATCCGGCGCGCGAGCCGGTCCGGCCTGCCGAGTGCCCACGTGTAGGGAAAGAGCACAATCGCATCCGCGCCGCCCATGGCGCCTGCCGCGCAGGCCATCGTCGTGCGCAGCATGTTGACCCACGGATCGCGCCTGGAAAGCATCCGCCAAGCAGAGACGGCGGTCATATGGACACCGGCGGCCGATTCTCCGGAACCGGCCGCGTCGGCCACGCGCCAGATCAGGCGGCGGGCGGCGCGCAGCTTGGCGATCGTCAGGAACTGGTCGGTATCCGCCGCGAGCCCGACGGCGATCTTCGGCAGCGCCGCATCGACGGCGATCCCGGCATTCTCCATCGCCCTGAGATAGGCAACGAGCGTCGCCAGCATCGAGGCGAGCTCCTGCGCCTCGCTGGCTCCCGCCGCATGGTAGACGTGGCCGTCGGCCAGTAGCGCGGTGACCTTCGCCATCGACATGCTGTCGGCCGCGAGCTGGGCTGCGATTTCCAGCGACCTGTCGATCGGGTGATAGAGCGCGCCGGTCCTGGCGAGCGTCCCGAGCGGATCGGAGCCGAGCGCGCCGGCGCGCCGATCATCGGCGATCCCTTGAGCTTGCCAAAGCGCGATCAGGCTGCCGGCGGCATCGACCGTGTATTCGCCGGCGGCGAGCGCAACCGGCACTCCACCGAGGTCTACGCCCTCGAGTGCACGCGCCATCTCCTGCCCGGTGTAGGGCACACCGAACTGTCCGGGCGCAGCAACCTGGAGCGCGATCGAGGTCGCGCCACCGGCGAGGTCGTCCAGGATTGCGGCGTTGGCCTTGACCGGATCGGGCTCGGCATGGAGCTGACGGATGTCCCAGCCGTCGGAGGCTAGCGCAGATCGCGAGCCGCGCGTGAACGGCGGCGCCCCCGGCACGGCCTGCGCCGATCCGGGGAGGGCATCGGAGCGCGCATAGAGCGGCTGGACTTCGACACCATCCGCCGTTCGCGACACGAGGCGCTGATCGAACGTGGCGCCGCGCAGGACCTTGTCGACAAGGCGAAGCCAGTCCTCCCGCGCCGCGGACGGAAATCCGCCGGCCAGCGTGAGGCTCTCATCGCGCATCCGTGGGCCGCTCATGGGTCTTCCGATCAGCTTCCCGCAATGGTTCAACGATACCCCACGCCGGAGCCGCGGGCATGCCGAATTGTTGGCCTTTTCTGCCTCAATGGCAGTCTTGTCGCCACCTCACCAGCCAGCCTCCGATCTGCAACCTGGCATTTGCCAAGCCTTCACCAGCGTGCCATCACAGCCGCAGTATCGTGGCCCGTGAGTCGCAGCATTGCGCCGGGTTCTCATCGGGTCACGCTCAATCTCATCACGGAACCCAGCATGCCTGAAACGTCTGAACGCCCGGGTCCGGAGAAGCGGCAGGCCGACCCACGGGACTACGTGCAGGACGGCTCGATCCTCATCGGTTGCAGCCGGGCAGGGCGCGAGATCATCCCCGAGTCGATAGAGCTTGCGCTTGCCAACCGCCATGGCCTCGTTACCGGCGCCACCGGCACCGGCAAGACGGTGACCCTGCAGATCCTGGCCGAGGGGTTCTCCGCGGCCGGCGTGCCGGTGTTCGCCACGGACATCAAGGGCGACCTCTCCGGTATCGCAGCCAAGGGCGAGCCTCGCCCGCACCTGCTGCAGCGCGCCGAGGAGATCGGCCTGTCGCGCTACGGCAACGCCGCCTTTCCGGTGGCCTTCTGGGACATCTTCGGCGAGCAGGGCCATCCCGTCCGCGCAACTGTGCAGGAGATGGGACCGCTGCTCCTGTCGCGTCTGCTCGAGCTGACCGAGCCGCAGGAAGGCGTGCTCAACATCGCGTTCCGCTGGGCCGAGGACGAGCGTGCCGGCGGCGATCCGAACATGGTGATCGTCGACCTCAAGGACCTGCGCTCGGTTATCGACGAGATGGGCAAGCAGGCGGCCTCATTGCGCAGCAAGTACGGCAACATCGCGCCGCAGACCGTCGGCGTGATCCAGCGCCGGCTGCTCGTGCTCGAGGAGCAGGGAGCGGACAGTTTTTTTGGCGAGCCGGCGCTCGATATCAACGACTTCATCCGGCTCGCACCCGACGGCCGCGGCATCGTCAACATCCTCGCCGCCGAGAAGCTGATGAACACGCCTCGGCTCTACGCGACCTACCTGCTTTGGATGCTGTCGGAGCTGTTCGAGAAGCTTCCCGAGGTCGGCGACCTCGACAAGCCGAAGCTCGTATTCCTCTACGACGAGGCGCACCTGCTGTTCGATGGCGCCTCCAAAGCCGTGCTCGATCAGATCGAGCGGGTGACCCGCCTGATCCGTTCCAAGGGAGTCGGCGTCTACTACGTGACGCAGAGCCCGAACGATGTACCCGACCGCGTCTCCGCCCAGCTCGGCAACCGCATCCAGCATGCGTTGAGGGCGTTCACGCCCAAGGAGCAGAAGGCGATCCGCGCGGCCGCCGAGACCTTCCGCCCGAACCCCGAGCTCAATACCGAGCGCGCCATCCAGGAGCTGCGCGTCGGCGAGGCGCTCGTTTCCTTCCTGCACAACAAGGGCGAGCCGTCCGTCGTGCAGCGCACGCTGATCCGCCCGCCGATGTCGCGCATTGGCCCGCTATCCGCGGCGGAGCGGCGCGCCGTGATAGAGGCGGACGCCGAGAACCGGCAGAAGTATGCCAAGCCGCTCGATCGGGAAACCGCCCACGAGCGGTTGCGGGCGCGCAACTCGCTCGTCTGGCAGGTCAAGGCCGGCGTGCGCAAGTTCAGCGATCTGCTCCGCTCGGGGCACTGAGCAACGCTCCTGTCGGAATGGCAAAAGAGACCGGTGGCGACTCGCCCGGTTTGGACTAGATTGAAGGGTGAGGACTGAAGATTAGGACTTGATCGACAAGGACCTCCACACATGGCCTTCCTACGTGGCTTCCGCTTCCGCAAGACGATCGGCGTTGCGCCCGGAGTGCGCATCAATGTCAGCAAGTCCGGCGCCAGCACCAGCCTCGGCGGCAAGGGCGCGACCGTCAACGTCGGCATGGGCCGGCGGCCGACCATCAACCTGGGGATTCCAGGCACGGGCTTGAGCTACCGCGCGCCGGTCGGCGTCTCGCTTGTGGTCATTCTGCTTGCGATCGCTGTTCTCGTTGGTATCGCCTGGCTGGTACAGCCGGAGCTGGTGCGCCAGCTGCTGCACTGGTGGCAGCCGAAGTGGTTCTGAAGTACCCTGATCCGCCCTCCCGGCCCTGATCTGCTGGGCGGCCGAGCTAAGTCGATGATCTGAGCGACGCTGACCACGGGTGGCAAGCCCGGGTTGGCTGAAAGAAGAAAATGAGAGTGAAGAGTCTGGCTGCACTGGCAGCATGTGCCGGCGCATTATTCTCGGCTGGCGCTGGTCTTGGCCAGGAGGCCGGGTCGAGCGCCGCGGGTCAGTCCGTCGCGCGGACGCACTGTAGCGGCTGCCATGCAATGGGCCGACAGAACGCAAGTCCAATGCCCAAGGCGCCGCCGCTCCGAAACTTGGCGAAGCGATATCCGTTGGAGAACGTGGCCGAGTGGCTGACCGACGGCGCAATTCCGGGCCATCCGGCATTGCCGGAGCTCGAGCGGAGCGCGGTCGAGGCGCTCGTCGGCTACATCGGCGCGATCGCAGAGCAGTGACGGGCCGCGCCGGCCTTTGGTCCGGGCTGCCGCCCCGATCTTGACCCCGGTCAAGGTGGCACCGGTCGCAAGCTGCGAGCGTTCCGGCCGTAGCGAGGGTCGGCCGATGATGACGACTGCGAAAAGCCTTGCCTTCGTCGTTGCTTGCGCCGGTGCGCTGGCCTGGACGGGCGGGGCGCTTGCTGATGATGCCCGATTGCGCAAGGGCCAGACCATCGCCGAGACCCAGTGCAGTCGCTGCCACGCAACCGGCAAGCGGGACCCGAGTCCGCTGCCGCAGGCGCCACCATTCCGCTCGCTCGCCAAGCGCTACCCGCTGCACTACCTGGCGGAGGCGCTCGCCGAAGGCATTGTCACCGGCCATCGCGACATGCCGATGTTCGTGTTCGATCCGGACCAGATCGACGCCCTGCTCGCCTACATCGGCTCGACCTCGGAGAGGTAAGAGAAAAGGGTCCGGCTTCAACGCAGACCGGCAGTGGCGCGCCGCTCTGGCGGCGCCTTCATCCAGCCGGTGCCCTTGCGGCCGAGTGCATAGCCCTCCTCGAACAGCGCGGTCTGGTAGTCCGGGTCGAACAGCTCCTTCGGCTTCTGGTCGAAAGTCGGCGGCACCGCGATGAAGTTGAACTCGGCGTCGGCATCCTTGGCCATGCGGTAGATACGGTAGAGCTCGCCCATGTGCTGGCTTTTTATCAGCGTCGAGATCGCACGAACGGCGATCGGGATCGCCTTTGCGTCCACCACATCGGTCTCGGGGGCGATCTTGCCGTTCTTCACGATGTAGATCTTGCGGATCGGCGGAGCGGAATAGAGCGGGTCGAAGGCCTTGAACGGCACCGGTGCGGGCAGCACGAAGACCTCCCGGGTGGTGGCGCCGTCGACGTGCATCTCCTCAAACCGCTTGCCCTCCACCTCGACCGGAATGTTGACCGGCGGGAACGCGCCCGGGATGGCGGACGAGGCGAGCAGGACCTTGCGGAAGAGCGCAGGCGCTTGCGGGTGCCGGCTCGCCGCGATCTCGCCCATGTTCCAGACGACGGGCCGCTGCGCGTCGAGGTTCGTCGTGCCGACGAGCAGGATTCGGCCCTTGCGGTACTCGGCAGCGACCTCCCGGAGCATGCGCTGGTCGACGTACTTTTCGATCAGGCGCTCGAGCGGTGCGGTATCGGCAAGCGCAGGTCCGCCGAGCAAGCCGGGCAGCACCTGGGCGGTGACGAGTTCGGATGTCCGGTACTCGGTCCAGATCTTCTTGAGCTGCCCGTCGTACTTCGGTCCGAGGAAGGCGAACGGGGCAATGATCGCGCCCGCGCTCACCCCGGTCACGACCTCGAACTGCGGCCTGTCACCGCGCTGCGTCCACCCCGCCAGCAGCCCGGCCCCGAACGCACCGTCATAGCCGCCGCCCGAAAGCGCAAGGAGCTCAACGACCGGCCGTCCGTCGACCCGGGTGGCGCCCTGCGCCAGCTTCGGCATGTTGGGAAGGCGCTTGCGGACTTCCGCGGCAATGTCTGCCGGAGCCTCGTCGCCCCAGTAACGTACGCTCGGCAGCCCGGCGATGCCCGCCCGGTCCGCCAAGGTGGCGTCGGCGATGCCGTTGCGCCCGGGGCTGACGCCACAACCCGCAGCGCCGGCCATGCCGCCAACCAGCAACAAGACGCACAACGACCTTGCGTGCATGAGCGCCCCTCGCCGGCCGGCCACCCCGTTCGGCCGCCAAGGCTTAGCGACCCGCCAGCGCGGCTTTAAGGCAAACGGTCAGAGCGGACGGAGGTCGGTCAACGTGCCGCAGATAGCCGTAAGCCCGGGTCGAGATCAGCTGATCTTGGTCAGCATTTCCTCGACATGCTCCCAGTTGACGAGGTTGTCGAACCAGGCCTCGAGGTACTTCGGCCGCGCGTTGCGGTAGTCGATGTAGTAGCTGTGCTCCCACACGTCGCAGCCGAGGATCGGCTGTGAGCCGTGCATCAGCGGGTTCTCGCCGTTGGGCGTCTTCTGGACCTCGAGCTTGCCGTTCTTGACCGCAAGCCACGCCCAGCCCGAGCCGAACTGGGTCACACCGGCATTGATGAAGTCGGCCCGCACCTTGTCGTAGCCGCCGATCTCGTCGACCAGCTTCTGCAGCTTGGCAGGCAGCTTCTTTCCGCCGCCGCCCTTCTTCATCCACTGCCAGAAGTGCAGGTGATTGTAGTGCTGGCCGGCGTTGTTGATCACCGGCGCGGTCTTCTCGGCGAACGCCTTCTTGCAGATCTCCTCGAGGCTGAGCTTCTCGTAGGGCGTTCCGGCGATCGCTTTGTTGCCGTTGTCGACGTAGGCGAGGTGGTGCTTGTCGTGGTGGAACTGGAGCGTCTCCGCCGACATGTGGGGCGCCAGCGCGTCATAGGCATAAGGCAGTTCGGG
>JBIOVC010000654.1:0-9407 GCA_044867545.1 Hyphomicrobiaceae bacterium
GCGAGGTCGACGTCCGCAAATCGCTTGAATGCCTCTGCGACCGAAAGGTACTCGGGCTCGACACGCGGATCGACGGTTTCACCTCGCGCCGAGAGACGTTCGGCGCCGGCAGCCTCGGCCGCGACCACGAGCAGCGCGTGGCAGTCGTCCATCACCGTCCGGCAGGACTCCTCGGCCCGGTACCACTCGAGCATCGTGAACTCCGGATGGTGCCAGGCACCGCGCTCCCGGTTGCGGAACACGGGAGCAAAGGTGAATATCCGCCGCTCGCCCGCGGCCAGCAGCTTCTTGCAGGCGAATTCCGGTGATGTGTGCAGATAGAGCGGAACCCGGTTACCGTCCGGCTGGATGAGCGTCGTCGCAAAACCGTGCAGGTGCGTCTCGTTGCCGGGTGACACCTGCAGCGCGGCCGGTTCGACCTCGGTGAACCCCTGCGTCTCGAACCATTTCCGCAACGCCGACTTGATACGGCCGCGCAGCAAGAGGAACGGCCGCCGATCCGCATGCACATGCGGCCGCCACCAGCGCGAGGGCTCAACGTCGCCGATCGCGTCAATCATGACCAACCCGAGAGCGCCCGGAACCAGATGGCGCCGCTTGGCCCAACCCGGAAGACCGGCTATGTAGCGGCGGCCGGGACGTGCGATAGGGTCGCGCAATGTCGCCCGGCGGCGCGCCGGCAGGCCGGCAGGCATGGAGATCGAATTTGGTCAAGGTCATCGCAAGCTCGATTCGCAAGGGCAACGTCCTCGATCTCGACGGCAAACTCTGCGTCGTGCTGAAGGCGGAGAACATTCATCCGGGCAAAGGCACGCCTGTCACCCATCTCGAGATGCGGCGCATCGCCGACGGCGTCAAGGTCACCGAGCGCTATCGCACGACAGACCAGGTCGAGCGCGCCTACCTGGAGGACAAGGAGTACAACTTTCTGTATGACGACGACACCGGGTACACGTTCATGGACCCGGAGACCTATGATCAGGTCCTGGTGTCGAAGGACGTCATCGGCGACCAGGCGGTCTACCTGCAGGAAAGCATGACCTGCACGATCAGCCTGCATGAGGGCATCCCGATCGCAATCGAGCTGCCGCAGCGCGTGACCCTTGAGGTAGTGGAGGCCGAGCCGGTCATGAAGGGCCAGACCGCGGCGTCATCCTACAAGCCTGCGGTGCTTTCCAACGGGCTACGGGTGATGGTGCCGCCCCATATCGCGATCGGAACGCGTGTCGTGGTGATGACCGCCGACGGCTCCTACGTGGAACGCGCCAAGGACTGACGCGGCGCTCCGGTGAGGGCCCCTTCCAGCCCGCCGACCTCAGGACTTCTTGAATTTGACGTACTTGAGCTTCGGCGCGTTCTCGACGTCGACTGGGACGTCGAAGTCGTTCTTCATCGCATAGGCCAGCGTCTGAATGTGCAGCGGCACGTAGATGAGGTCGTCCTGCACTATCCGCCAGATCCGGCCGATGATGTCGTTGCGCCGGTTCAGGTCCATCTCCTGCACAGTCGCCTCGGTCAGCTTGTCCACCTCCGGATTGGAGTAGCGCGTCGCGTTCCAGTGTCCGAACCGGTCGGACCGCGTGTGGTAGAGCTGCGAGAATATGTACTCGCTGTCGAAAGTCGGGGTCGAGCGGCCCATTAGGTAGAAGTCCACCTCCGGCGGCGTCCTGCGGATCAGCGGAACGTGCATCGCCTCGGGCTGAACAACCAGATTGACGATCATGCCGATCTGCGCGAACTGGGCTGCCAGATCCTGGCAAAGCTTCTCGTCGTTGACAAAACTGTCGCTCGGGCAGTCCAGGGTGACCGAGAACCCGCTCGGATAGCCGGCCTCGGCCAGCAGCGCCTTGGCCTTGGCAATGTCGACCGGCGGGATCTGATCGAGCTGGCGCGTATATCCGTTAACCATCGAGGATATGATGATCCCCGTTGGGATTGATTGCCCGCGCATGACGTTGCGCTGGATCGCCTGCCGGTTGATCGCCATGCTGATCGCCTGGCGCACCCGCTTGTCGCCGAACGGATTGCGGCCCTTGATGTTCGAGCTGGCGAGCTCGACGTCGCCGACGTTGAGGCCGAGGAAGATCGCCCGGTTCTCCGGTCCGACGTTGACGGCGATCCCCGGCGCCTTCTGCAGCCGCTGCAACTCCTCGACCGGTACATCCTGCACGAAGTCGACCTCACCGGAGAGCAAGGCGGCGACACGATCAGCATCCGACCGGATGGGGCGGTAGATCAGGTCCGTGATCTCGAGCGGCGCTGTGTCCCGACCCCAATAGTTGTCGTTGCGCCGCATCACCGTCCGCTGCTCGGGCTCGCGGCTGACCAGTACGAACGGACCGGTACCGTTCGCATGGCGGGCGGCGTAGGGCTCCTCCGGACTTCTCAGATTCTGCACCCGGGTCGCCCGGTTCTTCTCAGCCCACGATTTGCTCATGATGAACAGGTGGGTGAGATTGGACGGCAGCAGCGGATCGGGAGCCCTGGTGCGGACCAGCACTGTATAGGGGTCGACCTTGTTGACGGCGTCGACGCTTGCGAGCTGCGAGCTCACGCCCGACAACGGCTGCCGTGCCCGGTTGAGCGAGAACACCACGTCATCAGCCGTGAACGGCGTGTCGTCGTGGAAGAGCACGCCGCGCCGCAGCTTGAACTCCCAGACCCGCGGGTCCGAAGTAAGGGTCCAAGATTCCGCCAGCGCCGGCGAGATCTTGCCCTGGTTGTCACGGATCAACAGCGGTTCATAGATCTGGTGGCTGAGCGTCCGCGTCGGCCCGCCACCGATCACGTGCGGGTCGAGCGTGATTGCGTCCTCTGCTCGTGCCCAGGTGATTGTGCGCGCCTCGGCCAGCCCAGCCGGGAGAATCAGGGCAACCAAAGCAGCAAGAACGAGGCCGGCCCTTCGCATCCACGCCTCCTGTCGGCGGTGCCCCACCCCCGACGAGCACCGAGCCTTGACCATACCGATGGGAAGAAGCGATGTCATCGCCACAACGACGAACAAGGCAAAGACATTCCGCCGCGATGCAGTCTCACCGGGCGAGCCCAACCACGGGAAACGAAAGCTTACACGTCGAGGGCGGGCTTGACCTCGAACACCTCCATGATCCGGGCCCCGCGGTGCGGCCCGTCACAGACAAAGGTCCACTTGCCGCCCGTGAAGGTGTCGCACATCTTGACGCCCTTGATCAGAATCCAGTGCCCTTCCTTACCCTTGTGGATCGCCAGGATGTAGTGGGCCCAGGTGTTGCGAGGCAGCTGCATCCAACTCCACACGGTAGGCCGCTGCTTGCGAGCGAGACCCATATAGCTCTTCTTGAGCACCATTCGATATCCGAACGCCGCCAGCGCCCCCTCGACCTCGTCGGCATAGGTACCCTTGACGACCGGTTTGCGGCGCTCGGGGACCTCCCGATAGCGCCGGATCTCGTCCTCGACCTTGCTCACCGTCCAGCCCGTGATCGCCGAGATCACGTAGGGCCCGCAGAAGGCGACGCGGCCGGTATCATTCTGCGTCTCGTTGAGGCTGGAGGTCATGCCTCCAGCCCCGCCCAGCCCATCGGCCATGACAAGTCCCCTCGACACCCACGTTTCAGGTGCACGAGTTTGCCGCGCGCCGATTTACGAATTGTTAAGCACGGAGCCCGCCTCTTCCGGCCCCCGGTGCCGCCGCCCTATCGGCCGGGTAGCTCCTCCGCCGTTACCGGCCGGCTGCCCGCGCCGACTCTTCGGCCTTGAGCTCCTTCTTCGACAGCTTGCCGATCAATGTCTTCGGCAGCGTGTCACGGAACTCGATCTCCGCGGGGATCTCGAGCCGCGATATCTTCGGCTCGAGGTGACGCAGGATGTCGTGCCGGTCGGCCTTCGCTCCAGGCTTGAGCTTGATGAACGCCTTCGGCGCCTCGCCGCGATGCTTATCCTTGATGCCGATCACGGTCACCTCCGCGACGGCGGGGTGCGTATAGATCGCCTCCTCGATGCGTCGCGGATAGACGTTGTAGCCCGAGGAGATGATCAGGTCCTTGATCCGGTCCTCGATGAAGATGAAGCCGTCCTCGTCCATCCGTGCCACGTCGCCGGTTCTGAGGAACGGGCCGACGAACTGTTGCGCAGTCTCCTCGGGCTTCTGCCAATAGCCCTTCATCACCTGCGGCCCGAGCACACAGATCTCGCCTTTTTCACCAAGCGGAACTTCCTTGGACGGGTCCTCGATGGCGCGCAAGGAAATGACCGTGCCGGGGAGCGGGATACCGATTGAGCCCTCCTTCACCGGACCCT
The DNA here is from genome assembly GCA_044867545.1 of Hyphomicrobiaceae bacterium. GTDB lineage: Bacteria > Pseudomonadota > Alphaproteobacteria > Rhizobiales > Hyphomicrobiaceae > DATLZB01. The sequence goes on from JBIOVC010000654.1 coordinate 4,279, forward strand.
CGAGCGGATTGCAGGTGACGACCGGCGAGGCCTCGGAGAGCCCGTAGCCTTCCACCAGCTTGCAACCGGTCAGCCGCTCGAAGCGCTGCTTGACCTCGAGCGGCAACGGTGCCCCGCCGGAGATGCAGAACTTGAGCGACGACAAATCGTAGCTGCCGAGCTTCGGGTGGCTCATGATCGCATTGAACAAAGTCGGCACGCCTGGCATGCAGGTCGGCTTCGCCTTGTCGATGAGCTTCATCGCATCGTTGAGAACGAAGCGCGGCATCATGATCATCAGCGACGCCCGCGCGACGGAGAAGTTCATCACCACGGTCATCGCGAACACGTGGAAGAACGGAAGAATGCCTAAGATGCGCTCGTTGCCCTCTTCCAGACCCGGCGCCCACGCCACGACCTGCTGAACGTTGATGTAGGCATTGGCATGCGTCAGCATGGCGCCCTTGGGCGTCCCTGTCGTGCCGCCGGTATACTGCAGGACGGCCACGTCCTTGTCCGGGTCGATGGCAGGCGGATCGAGCCGTCCCCCTCCAACCACGAGATCCGCCTCCGCGATCACCTTGCCGGCAGCGGGCGAGCGCCCCGGGTTGGCGAGCTCGCGGGACTTGAAGAGCTTGAAAAGCAGGGATTTCGGAGCTGGAAGCAGGGCCGGGAAGGAAGCCACCACCGCCCGTTTCAGCGTCCCGCTCTGGAGCAGACTCTCGACCTTGTCGAACAACACCTTGAGGTCGAGCGTGATCATCAGCTCGGTGTTGCTGTCCTTGATCTGATGGGCGAGCTCCTCCAGCGTATAGAGAGGATTGTAGTTGACGACCGTGCCCCCGGCTTTGAGGACGGCGAAGTAGTAGATGACGAACGTCGGCGTATTCGGCAGGAAGAGGCCGACCTTGCTACCCTTCCCGACGCCGAGCCGCTGCAGACCTGCCGCCGCGCGGTCGACCAGCCCGCCGATCTCGGCATAGGTCAGAACCTTGCCGAGGAAGTCCGTGCACGGCCTGCGACCATGTCGCGCAACCGCATTGTCCAGTAGGCTGAACAGCGGCGCTGCCGTAAGCCGCTGATCCCAAACGACGCCCGCGGGATAGTGCCTCAGCCACGGATGCCCGGCGCCCGCCCCTGGAGCAGCACCGGTCGTCGCGCTGGGCCTCAAGGACGTCATCGGCTGGCCTCCCCGTCGGTTCGCGATTTGGCTCGCAATCGTTGGTGTTCTGTGACGGACATACAAGTGTTCGTCGAGCATTGAACACCCATTTGAAGACGAATGCCAGTCGCAGCCGGCGCCCGCCCCCCTTGCAGCAAGAGGCCGCATGGCAGAACGCCTTGCAAGAAGAAGCGCTTAGTCCTATGGAAACAGCGCTTGCTCGGCGGCTGGACTTGCCTGGCGTTTACGGTTATGTGACGCGCATGCTTGTTCTCTAGGTAACCGCCGACTATTCCACCCTGCTAGAGAATGGCCCCGTAGAGCTGCAGCTGGCCCGCGTGGGAGAGCGCTATGGACGACGTCGCGACCAAGATTATCGACATCCTCAAGAAGCACATGAAAGAACCGCGGGATGATATCAGTCTCTCGACGGAGCTGTCCGACCTGAAGATCGAGTCCCTCGACCTGGCCATGATCGTGTTCGATATTGAAGACACTTTCGGTATTGAGATTCCGTACAATGCCAACGAGGAAGCCGCCGACTTCAAGACGGTGGGTTCGGTGGTCGACCGCGTCAAAGCACTGATTGCCGGCGCCGGATCGGGTGCGGGCGCCAAGGCACAGGCCGTGCCGAAGGCCGGCTGAACCTACCTTGTCGGCACCCATCAACGTCCACCAGTCTGACGGCAGGAGACCATGACACTCGATAACGGGTCGCGCCGTGTCGTCGTAACCGGGCTTGGCGCGGTGACACCGATCGGCCAGACGGTCCCGGACTTCTGGGCCGGCATGCAGCGCGGCGCCAGCGGCGTCAGCGCACTGGGCGGCTTTCCGCTTGAGGATTTGAAGATCCTGATCGCTGCCCAGATCAAGGACTTCGATCACCGCGCGCGCCTTAAGCACTTCTCGCGCGACAAGATCATCCTGCACGCGGACCGCTACGCCTGGTTCGCTGCCGCCGCATCCGACGAGGCCGTCAAGCAGTCCGGCCTTGCGATGCCCCTCGCCAACCCCTACCGCGCCGCCTGCATCATCGGCTCGGGCGCCGGCGGGCTCGTCACCTACGAGAACTCCTATCGCGACCTCTTCATTCACAACAAGCGCGCGACCCATCCGCTCACCCTGATCCGCATCATCGGCTCGTCGGCCGCCGCCCACGTCGGCATCGAGTACGGCATCAAGGGCCCGACTTTCGCGACCTGCAGCGCCTGCTCCACGGCGGCGCACGCCATAGCGATCGCCCGCGACTACATCCGCCACGGCGTCGTCGACGTCGTCATCGCCGGCGCCTCCGAATCCGTGATCAACTACGGAACGATGAAGGCCTGGCAGGCCCTGCACGTGCTCTCGCCGGAGGGCTGCTTCCCGTTCGCGAAGAAGCGCAACGGCACGGTGCTGGGCGAGGGCGCCGGCGTGCTCGTCATGGAGAGCTACGCGCATGCCAAGGCCCGCGGCGCCAATATCCTGTCCGAACTCGTCGGCTGCGGTCTGACCTCCGACAGCAAGGACATGGTCAACCCCGATGTCGAAGGCCCGCGCGAGGCCATGCGGCTGGCCCTCGAGGACGCGAAGCTCGAGCCGACATCGATCGACTATCTGAACGCCCACGGCACCGCGACCACCATCAACGACAAGAACGAGACCAACGCCATCAAGGAGGTCTTCAAGGACCACGCCTACAAGCTGGCGATCTCGTCGACCAAGTCCATGCACGGCCACCCCCTCGGCGCCGGCGGCGGCATCGAGGCCGTCGCGTGCGTCAAGGCGATCAACGAGAGCTGGGTACCGCCGACGATCGGGCTCGACGAGCCGGACCCCGACTGCGATCTCGACTACGTGCCGAACGTCGGGCGCGAGATGAAGGTCAAGTACGCGATGTCCAACTCCTTCGCGTTCGGCGGCCTCAACGCAGTGCTGATCTTCGCGCCGGCCCCTTGAGGGTGTGCAGCATGATGCGGCGGCAGTTCGCCGCGACCCGCCATGCCTACGAACCTGCTCCGCAAGACGGTTCCCAAGCCGGCCCAGACGACCAAGCCGGCCGCTGCCGAGCGGCTGGCGCTGATGACGGCCGGCAAGGTCGCAATCCGTCTGAAGCTGCTCGACACGCCGACCGCCGACCGGCTGTGGGCCGCCCTGCCGCTCTATTCGACCGCCGAGCCCTGGGGGCGAAGCATCCACTTCGAGACGCCGATCGAATCCGGACGTGAGCGCGGCGCCCGGCTCGTCGGCACGGCGGGCGAGGTGTTCTTCTGGATCAACGAGGACCGGGTCCTCGTCCCCTATGGACGAACCCCGATATCGAAGCCCGGCGAGATACGCCTGCCGCACCCGTGCAACGTCTGGGCCTCCGCCCTCGATGACGTCGCCCGGCTCGAGAGCGTGCGCCCAGGCGACAAGGTCGAGCTGAAGAGGCTCGACGGCAAGGACCGGCAATCGAAAGTGACAGGTCGCCAGCGCTGAAGCTCGCATTACGGCTGCTTCACACCCTCTGCAAAGAGCTGCGGCAGGCGCTCCGACAGCAGGCCGGCAAGGCGATCCAAGGGGTTCTCCGCGAGCGGAACGACCTCACTGATCGTCGCAAGCACCTGGTCGGGCGTCAGGGCCGCGATCGGCAGCGAGCGATACCAGCCGCGCTCGGCGAGGAACGTCCGGTACCCCTGCTCCTCCGGCGTGAACCGGCAGCGCTCCGGCGCGACACCCAGCACCGGACGGCGTACCCAGATCGCTTCCGAGACCATCGAGCTCGAGTCGTCGGTCACGAGCACCATCTCCGCCTGCTCGAACACTTGAGCGAGCGTTCCAGACCCTGCGCCGCGCACATCGATGAACGCCTCGATCGGCCCCTCGCGCCGTCGCGCCCAGCCGGTGAGCGCGTCGCTGACCTCGGGCGCGGTGCGCCGTGAGTTCGATACGACCCAGCGCATGCCGAGCGTCTCGTGGCTCACCTCGAGAAAGCCGAGCAGCTTCTTCCAGTCCGACCCGCGATAGCTGATCCCTCCGGCATCGCCGCCGATCAGCAGCCCGGCGATCCCGGGTGGCCGGTCCGGGCCCGGCCGCGATTGCCTGCCTTGGAGCCTCAGCGTATCGGGATCGAGCGGCGACGGCTTCAGCGCCACCGCGACCCGGGGATGCGAGGCATGCTGCGCATAGGACGACAGCACCAGCGAGAAGTCCTCCCCCCTGAACTGCCTGAGCGATCCGTAGAAGATGTTGAGTGCACCCGTCAGTTTCGCCAGCGAGATGTTCGCGGCAAGCGTCTCGGCGCCGGCCGAGACGATGAGATCCACCTTCGGAACGCGCTGATGGTCGAGCCCGTGGATGAGCGACAGGACGCGGGCCGGCGGCGTGCCCCGATTGACGAGCATCGCGGCAAGACGCCCGGGCCCACGCCGGCGCACATCCGTCCGGATGATCTCCGTCGCGCGCCGCCGCCCGATCGCCGCAGCGATCCCCTCGGACAGGTGATAGTGACCGGGCCGTCCGTCGGATAGGATCAGGATGCGAAGGGGCGACATGGCGGCGGTCCGGTCGAGACTTCGGGCACGCGTCGCCCTATCGCCAATGCCCGGCTATATGACGAATTTGCGGCCGGTGAGCCTCTCGATATTGCCATGATAAATCTTGTTGCGCTCCGACGGCGAAATGTCGAGCCCATCGATGATTTTGATCGTCTCACGGATGTACTGGGGCCCGCCTTCGGGGTCGAACGGGCAGTCGGAGGCGAATACAACTCGGTCGACGCCGTAGAAATCGAGCCCGCAGATCATGGCCGCGCGCGAGCCGAAGGTGGCGGTGTCGGCGTAGAAATCCTGCTTGAAGTAGTCGAGCGGGCGTTTCTTGAGGCTCGCCTTCAACGCGAAATAGTCCTCATCCGTCGTGCGCTTGCCGAGCTGGTCCCATCCGGGTCCGATCCGGCCCTCGAAATAGGGCGCCATGGCGCCCAGGTGGTGGGTGATGATCTTGAGGTTGGGAAGGCTGTCGAGCGTCC